>CALJBF010000015.1 GCA_938027385.1 uncultured Porphyromonadaceae bacterium
GCACCGGTTTCGAGATCGCCGGTACTGACACCACCTCGTTCGACGAGACCTGGAAGACTGTCTGGGGCGAGGAATCCGAAATACGCAACCACTACAACGAAATGGCGGTGAAACTGCGCCAGCCCGAGTTCGACAGGGAAATGACCGTGCGTTTCCGCGTATATGACGATGGTGTGGGATTCCGCTACGAGTTTCCGGCACAGCCGCATCTCACATATTTCGTGATCAAGGAGGAGGACACCGAGTTCGCCATGACCGGCGACCACACCATGTGGTGGATTCCCGGCGACTATGACACCCAGGAATACAACTACACCAAATCACGCCTCAGCGCCCTGCGCGACGACTATGCCGCAGCTGCTGCCGAAAGCGACGGCAACGCATCGGCCGGCAAATTCTCTACCACAGGCGTGCAGACCGCCCTCCAGCTCAAGACCGACGACGGCGTGTACCTCAACATACACGAGGCCGCATGTGTCGACTACCCCACGATGCACCTCAACCTAAACGACACCACCATGACATTCAAGTCGTGGCTCACCCCCGACGCCATGGGGAAAAAAGGGTTCATGCAGACCCCGCAGAACACCCCCTGGCGCACTATCATGGTCACTGACGATGCCCGCAAGACCCTGGCATCGCGACTGATCTACAACCTCAACGAGCCCTCGAAGATTGAGGACACCTCATGGATCAGACCCGTGAAATATATGGGCGTCTGGTGGGAGATGATCACCGGCAAAGGCTCATGGGCTTACACCGACGACGTATACTCGGTGAAACTCGGCGAGACCGACTACTCCAAGACCAAGCCCAGCGGACGCCACTCGGCCAACAACGAGAACGTGAAACGCTACATCGACTTCGCCGCCGAGAACGGGTTCGACCAGCTTCTTGTAGAAGGCTGGAACGAAGGCTGGGAAGACTGGTTCGGCCAGTCGAAAGACTATGTGTTCGACTTCGTGACCCCCTACCCCGATTTCGATATCGTGGAACTGAACCGCTATGCCAAGGAGAAAGGTATCAGACTGATGATGCACCACGAGACATCTTCGTCGGTACGCAACTATGAGCGTCACCTCGAAAAGGCCTACCAACTCATGAACGACATGGGCTACAATTCGGTGAAATCGGGCTATGTGGGCAACATCATTCCCCGCGGCGAACACCACTATTCGCAGTGGCTCAACAACCACTACCTCTATGCCGTGCAGGAGGCCGCCAAGCATAAGATCATGGTCAACGCCCACGAGGCCACACGCCCCACCGGTCTTGCCCGCACCTGGCCCAACCTGATCGGCAACGAGTCGGCCCGCGGCACCGAATACCAGGCCATGGGTGGCAATAACCCTGGCCACACCTCGATACTCCCCTTCACCCGTCTGCAGGGGGGCCCGATGGACTACACACCCGGCATCTTCGAATTCGACCTGAGCACCTTCACCAACAACAATTCAAAGATCCAATCGACCATACCGGGCCAGCTGGCACTCTATGTGACCCTCTACTCGCCCCTGCAGATGGCCGCCGATCTCCCCGAGCACTACCAGAAACACATGGATGCCTTCCAGTTCATCAAGGACGTGCCCGTAGAGTGGGAACGCTCTGTGTACCTCGAGGCCGAACCGATGGAATATGTCACAATCGCCCGAAAAGACAAGAACTCAGACTCCTGGTTCGTAGGCTCGACCGCCGGCGAGACACCGCGCAAGAGCACCATCTCGCTCAGTTTCCTTGACCCCGGACGCAAGTATGAGGCCACCATCTATGCCGACGACCCCACAGGCAAGAACCCTTATACAATATCGACACGTAAAGTAAACTCAAAATCGACCCTGAAACTCGATGCCCTTACCGGGGGTGGCTATGCCATATCGATTGTGCCGGCAAAATGACGCATATACGGCTTTTACCGAAAAAAGAGTGAGATTCCACCCCCACAGCCTCCCCCCTTCATGAATATGAATATACGGCTGTGCACATCTCACAATTCCCCATGCCACGCCGGCATGTGAGACAGTAAAATATTTCCAGTGCGCTGTATACATTTCAATTTGTATATAGCGCACTTTTTTATTACATTTGCAACAATCCCCGCTGTCAAAGCGTTTACAACACTGAGAGAACCATCATTACATGCCTTCTCACGGCGAAGCCCCTCCCAAACAGTGCAATTGGCCGCGGTCTTCAACCACCCTGTAAATCTGTGCGGCCGTCGACCGTCGCCCCGCGGGCGACACGACACCCACGACCTCCTTAAACATGCAGAGACCGATGATTCAGAAAAAAGCCATAGACGAGATATACAAGAGATACCGCAAGCGGCCCGAGTCGCCCGACGAACTCAACATACCCCTGCTGTTCGAGCAGCTCCCTCCTGAAACCGACATCGAAATCGATGGCAACGATCTTGTGCTCGGATCGGTCGATGCATCATCGCCGTTCCACCGTCTGCCGGTAAGCAACATAAACGCCATAATCGAATTCAGCGAGGCCGTGGCCATCGTTCTCCCCCACTCTATAGTCTTCCTCTCCAAAGACGACGGGCAGCCCTACGTGCACCTCAAGGAACTGAAACAGTCGTTCCTTTCCCGCCTCAAATCAGCCATCAGCTGAGCCACTCCCTCTCCCTGGATCTCATTCATATCTCCCCTCTCTATCTTCTCTTGAAACACCACAGCGCCGCACTGAATCGTCAGTGCGGCGCTGTGGTGTTTCAAGAGAAGGTATGGACAGTGGGTCAGCGGATCTCGTAGGCGGGGATGTCGGTGAGGCGCATGTTGAAACGCAGTGCCGAATACGGGAGGATTTTACCCTGCTGGGAACCGCCGTAACCCTGCTGATAGGGGAAGACGATCTGGCAGGAATCGCCGACACGCATATTCATCAGCGCGATCTGCCACCCCTCTACCTCACCGGTCACGCGTGTGGTGTAAATGGCACCTGTCTGGGTGTACGACGAATCGAAAGGCTCGTCGTCATAGAGATGGCCGATGTAGATTGTCGACACCTGCGAGGTGATGAGCGGCACCAGGTTCCCCTCTGTCTCGGCGCGGTCGTTATACCAGTGCATGAGCACCACGGCACCGGGATTCCATGCCGGCGACACGCGCGTATAGAAAGGGGTGCCGTCAGGGTTGGTCTTCACCTCCTGCTCGGCAAACCAGGCCTCGTTGGCCTCGCGCCAGTCGGCGTAGCGGTCCCAGACCGAATCCTGGCTGTCGTCGTCGTTACAGGCCACGACAGTCAGTGCCAGCGCGGCCATCGACAGGGCTTTTGCAATGAATCTGTTCATTCGTCTCAGAACTGTACTTTGGGAGCCGACTGCGCCCCTTCCTCGGCACGGAACATCTCGCGGCTGTGGAAACCGAACATAGATGCCAGCAGATTGTTGGGGAACGACATCACCTTGACGTTATACTTCTCGACCTCCTCGTTGTAGCGCTTGCGCTCGGTGGCCACACGGTTTTCGGTCTGTTCGAGCTGAGCCTGCAGGTCGAGGAAGTTCTCGTTGGCCTTTAGGTCGGGATAAGCCTCGTGCACGGCGTTGATGTAGAGGCGTCCGGCCTGGCTGAGCTGATCCTGGGCGCGGCGGTAGGCACGGCTGTTGATGTTGGCCGAATCGGCGGGAAGCGCCTTGACAGCTTCGAAGGCGTTGTCGTAGCCTGCGCGGGCGGCGGTAACGGTCTCGAGTACCTGCGATTCATGCTCGGCATACCCCTTGACGGTGTTCACGAGGTTGGGGATAAGGTCGGCTCGACGCTGGTAAGCGTTCTCTACATTACCCCACTGCTTGTCGACAGCCTGCTGCGAACGGACCATGCCGTTATAGCCCGAGCACCCCCCGGCAAAGAGGAACACCACGAGCACAGCGCACACAATGGTTATGATCAGTGATTTTTTCATTTTCTTTTATGGTGATTAGCCGAGTTTACGCAACAGCGAGTTGAGCGAAACGCGGTCGTGGATGAGCTTGTGGAGGTCGTCGACCGAGACGCGGGTCTGTTCCATCGAGTCGCGCTCGCGGAGCGTCACGGTGTTGTCTTCGAGAGTCTGGTGGTCGACGGTGATGCAGAAGGGGGTACCGATGGCATCCTGACGACGGTAGCGCTTGCCGATCGAGTCTTTCTCCTCGTAATGGGTGTTGAAGTCGAACTTGAGGTCGTTCACGATTTCGCGTGCCTTCTCGGGCAGACCGTCCTTGCGCACCAGGGGCATCACAGCACATTTCACCGGGGCGAGGGCCTCGGGCAGATGCAACACCACACGCTCATCGCCACCCTCGAGTTTCTGCTCCTCGTAGCTTGAGCAGAGAACCGACAGGAACATGCGGTCAACACCGATCGATGTCTCGATCACATAGGGAACGTAGCTCTCGTTAAGCTCGGGATCGAAATATTTGATGTTCTTGCCCGAGAATTTCTCGTGCTGCGAAAGGTCGAAGTTGGTGCGCGAGTGTATGCCCTCTACCTCCTTGAAACCAAACGGCATCTGGAACTCGATGTCGGTGGCGGCGTTGGCATAGTGCGCCAGTTTCTCGTGATCGTGGTAGCGGTATTTCTCATCGCCGAGGCCGAGCGCCTTGTGCCAGCGCAGACGGGTCTCTTTCCAGCTCTTGAACCACTCGAGTTCGGTGCCGGGGCGCACGAAGAACTGCATCTCCATCTGCTCGAACTCGCGCATGCGGAAAATGAACTGGCGTGCCACGATCTCGTTGCGGAAGGCCTTGCCGATCTGGGCGATGCCGAAGGGGATGCGCATGCGACCGGTCTTCTGCACGTTCAGGTAGTTCACGAAGATACCCTGGGCCGTCTCGGGACGGAGATATACGGTCATGGCGCCGTCGGCGGTAGAACCCATCTCGGTCTTGAACATGAGGTTGAACTGGCGCACCTCGGTCCAGTTGCGGGTACCGCTGACGGGGTCGACGATCTCCTCGTCAAGGATGATCTGGCGCAGGCCGTCGAGGTCGTTTGCGTTCATAGCCTCTGAGAAACGTGTGTGCAGAGCCTCGCGCTTTGCGGCGGTCTCGGCCACGCGGGGGTTGGTCTGGCGGAAGAGAGCCTCGTCAAACGAGTCGCCGAAACGCTTGCGGGCCTTTGCCACCTCTTTCTCGATCTTCTCGTCGTATTTGGCGATCTGGTCTTCGATGAGCACGTCGGCACGGTAACGTTTCTTAGAGTCGCGGTTGTCGATCAGGGGATCGTTGAAGGCGTCGACGTGGCCCGATGCCTTCCAGATGGTGGGGTGCATGAAGATTGCCGAGTCGATGCCCACGAT
>CALJBF010000016.1 GCA_938027385.1 uncultured Porphyromonadaceae bacterium
CGCTTTGCGATGTTTGGCTATTTTGTTGATTGACAACCAAACATCGCAAAGCGATGTCCCTACAATTTAGGCGAAAAACGGGTTTTGCAACCCCTTTTCATGAAATGACCCGGATCAGCGGGCGAGTTTCAGAGTCACTGACGAGCCGTCGGCGCCCCGGGCGCTGACGATGAGCAGTGACGACTCTGCGAGGCCGCGCAGGTCGACGGTATCGCATCCGGCGCCCGAGAAGAGCGTGCGTCCGGCGATGTCGGTAACCGTTACCGCGCTTACGGGTGCGCTGAAGGTGAGAATGCCCCCGTTGCATACGGCTGTTAGGTGGTTGCCTGTAACATCCTCGATGGAGTTATAATCGGGGTCGGGCACGATGCTGAAGTCGCGGATGCTGGCGGCTGTGTTGGCGCCCACATGGAACCCGATGGTGAGGTTGCCCACGGGTACAAGAATCTCGTTACCGTCTGCGGTGGAGGCGTCGTTCTGGTCATGCGGGCGCGGCAGGAGTGCAAGTGTGTGCTCCTGTTCGGCCATGCCGCTTACATTGTATTCGGCGATGTCGAACATGAAATCGCGCGAAGTGCCGAGCTGCAGCGTGAACTGCCCCTGCTGCATGTCGTCGGTGCCGAAGGTCTTGAAGGTGAGGAAATAACGTTTACCGTTCTCGAAGAGGATGAAGGGCGAGTAGATGCCGTCGTCATACACCACGTCGTCATAGGTGCCGCGGGCGAAGAAGATGCTGTTGTCAGTGTCTACAGCCCAGGCGTATGATGCACCGCCGTTGACGATAGTCCAGTCATTGAAGTCGGCGGTGTAGGGGATGGCCTCGCCGGTGCCGATGAAGGCGGTGAATTTCGGGGCATCCTCTTCGGCACAGCCGTTGGCGTTGTAGACTGTGACGGTGTAGATGTATTCGCCTGATTCGGTCACGCCCTTGTCGGTGTACGAACAACGGGCGCCGGGCACGAGGCTTTCGGCGTCGGTGAGGGTGGTGATGACCTCCCCGTCACGGGCAATCTCTATTCTGGTCAGCGATGTGAGCGGACGCCCGGCGTTGTCGGCCTCGGGGTTGGTCCACCCCACACGGGCCTCGAACTGCCCCGGCTCTGCGAGCACGCCCAGTGCGGTGGCAGTGCCGGGCAGAAGTGCCTGCTCGACAAGCGAGACGGCTCCGAGGCCTACAGATTTGTATGCGTAGTTGGTCGACATGCCGGTGTGGCGCCATACCAGGCAGTAATCGCCCTCGTTGTCGATGGGGATGATGACCTTGTAGTCATTGTAGCCGTATTCCTGCTGGTCGTTGATGCCCCCCAGTTTCGTGAATGTTCCGGCCAGGTCGTGGCGGTCGGTGGCGATGCCTACCTCGAAATTGTTGCATCTGGCCGAAATCGAGCTGGTGAACAGATAGTATCCCGGCATCAGGTGCAGATAGGGCGAGGCCAGATAGTTGTCGGCGCTCTCGGTCTCGGGGGTGTCGCCGTTGACCGATGTGAACGATGTGCGGTAATACTGAGTCACAACTTCCCAGCCCAGGCCGTCGTTGTTGGCGTCCTCGGCAGTGAAGAGCTCAAGCTGATCGGCGGAAGCGGTGTCGATGTCGATCGAGTAGGGGAAAGCGGCGGTCGGACGCCCTACGTATCCGGCTGATGCGGTCATCGGCTCGGCGTCGAGCGCACCGTTGGCGTTGCGCACGGTCACGGTGTAGGCATATGAGCCGGCCGCGGGCACATTGTCGGTGTATGTGGCCTGTGCGCCGGGTGTCAGGTTGTCGGTCAGCGTGGCAACGGGTTCGCCGTTGCGGGTTATCTCGATTGCGGTTATTGCGTCAAGCGGGTTGCCGAGATTGTCGAGAGCCGGGTTGGTCCATGTCAGTGTGGCTTTCAGCTGGTCGGTGGCGTCGGCAACGGCCCTGAGGTCGGTTACCACGGCAGGCACCGCGAGGTTGCGCTTGATCTTGAAGGCGTGCATGCGGTAACCGAAATATGAACCGCTCGCGGCCTTCAGGTGCATGGCCACGTAATATTTGCCCGGTTCGGTGATCTGCACGGGGAGTTCGACGGTCTCGTTGAATTTGGTGACATCGTTCTCAGACATCAGCACGGTTGTGAACGATGCCGGATCGGTCTTGTCGGTGCCCAGCACGATGTCGAATGTGCCCTGTGCGGTGTATTCGAGTGTCACCAGATACTGCCCGGCCTCGCTGAGGTTCAGCGCCGGCGAGATGAAGTAGTTGTCTTCGGCCACACCCTCCGAGCTGTCGAACTCTGCGAATCCGACGTATGTGTTCAGGTGCCAGGGCATGGTCGATGCGGCGCCTGGGCCGGCAAGGCTTGTCCACTCGCCGAAACTCTCCTGCGAGGTGAAATCGGCTACATACGGCAGTTCTTTGACGGTTTCGGGTGTCTCGGGTGTTTCCTGGCCGTCGGCCTTGACGGAGAACCCTGTCACACTGAGGTTGCCCTGGTATGACTCGCTGCAGCAATGGATGCCGAAATAGGTGTCGCCCGTGGCCGACGCGGTGAACGTGGCCGAGAATAGCTCGAAATCGTCGTTGTGATAATAGTCCGAGACACTGATCAGCGGCGTGGTGGCCTTGAGGGCCGACATTGTACCGGTCGGGCCCATGAAAAGCTTGAATGCCTCACGCTCATTCGTGGCGTTGCCGGTGGTCTTGGCCCAGAAACTGACTACGTATGATGCGCCTTCGGTAAGCTCGATGGCGGGTGAGATGAGCATGGCGTCGGCGTCTTCTTCCGGTTCCCAGGGGTGCATCATGCCCCCCGAGGTGCCGGGAGTCGAGAAGTCGCTGTCGCGGTCATAGCTCCAGTAGTTGTCGCTGCGTTTTACATTCTGCCAGCCCGGGCAGAGTGAATAGTTGCTGCCGATGTCGGAGGTGTAGGGCACACTCTCGCCGGCAGAGACAGCCGCAGGCACAAGAAGAGCCACGGCAGTCAGTGTGTTGACGATGGATTTTTTCATATCGGATATTGTGATTGAATGATTATTTTACGATGACTGTCTTTATGACCGGCGCGTCCCCTGTGGCCACACGCACGAGGTATATGCCCGGAGCCGGTGCGGCGAGTGTGCCGCGGCCTCCGGTGAGCGCTATCTCGCCGGCCAGACGGCCGTCGGTGCCGAATACGGTTGCCGATGCTGCACTGGCCTCGACCACGATGTCGCCGTCGCGTGTGAATACGCGCACGTTGTCGGCATCGACGCTGTCAAGGGCGGTGTCGCCGGTGAATACCGGTGTCAGCACGGTGTAGATGCCGGGCATAATGAATGTGGTGCCCGGGTCGAGAGTTTCGCCGTTGAGGCGGAACCCGAGGTAGTCGTTGCCGGGCGCCGGTGAGGGGGTGATGGTCAGTGAGGCGTATTTGGGGACTTTCGAGCCGTGGGTGTAGCTGTTTCCGGCGCCGTCAGTCACTGTCACCGAGCCGAACGGGGAGGCGGTGACATCGAGATAGGCCGTGGCCGAGGCGCTGTTGGTGCCGTAGACATTCACTTTCCACTGGCGGACGCGGGCTATGGAGCCGTCGGCCCCTTCGCCGTCGTTTTCGGCGCGGTCACCGGCCTGTGTGACGATGAGATTCGATTTTACGGCCATGGGGTCGTTGTCTGACTCGCGGGGCTTGCGCACCGGCAGCTGATAATAGATGTCGGTGAGCGCGGCGGCCGAGAGGCCGTTGCCGCTTACATAAAGGTATCCGAGCTCGGTGAGGTTGCGGGTGTCGAGTGCTGTGAGCCGGTTGTTCGATACCGACAGCTCCGCAAGGGCCGTGTTTCGGCTCAGGTCAACCGCGGTCAGGTTGTTGCCGTCAAGAATCAGTTCGGTGAGCGCCGTGTTGGCTGTCAGGTCTATTGACGCCAGGCTGTTGCCCCCGGCGCGGAGGGTTGTCAGCGCCGGATTGCCGGTGATGTCGAGCGCCGTCAGGCGGTTGTTGGTTACCAGCAGGGTTGTCAGCGCCGCTGTGCCTGTCAGGTCGAGCGCCGAAAGGTTCTGGTTGTGCAGGTCTACGTAACGCAGGGCCGTGTGGTTGGCGATGTCGATGGCGTCAATCTGGGTGAACGAGTCGCCGGTTTCGTCGCTGTTGGCGTAGGCCGTAAGCCGCACGAGTGCCGGATTTGCCGAGATGTCAAGTGTCTTTACAGCCGAATAGCTTGCGTCGAGCACCTCAAGACCGGGGTTGACCGACACGTCGATGCTCTTTACCGGATTCCAGTAGAAGTTGAGCAGTTTCAGCCCGGGACATCCGGCGGTGTTTATGGCGCTGATATGGTTGTTGGGGAGGCCGAACAGCTCCTCGCCCACATCGCCGTAGCATGAGAGGTCGAGGGCGGTGATGTCGCCGTAGACTGTGACTGTCGAACCGGCGGCTGTGCCGTCGATGCGTGTGCCTGCGGTGTCATATTTCGCAAGCGAATATGACCCGATGCCGGTGTAGGGTGTGCGTGTGCCGGTTCCCCAGTCGATGTCGACTTTGCCGCCGTGGGTGGCGGTGGCCACGCGGAACGACAGTGCGCGCCCCTTTTCGGTGGTGAACGACACGGCGCTCTCGCACTCTTCGAAATTCACCTGTATCGTGGCGGCCTCGTCGACGATGAAACTGGTCGAGAAGATCTCTTTGCCGTTTACGGTGACGCTGCGGAACCGTTGCCCCTCGGCGGGGTAGGGGTAGACATGCACCGGTATGCCGCGGCGCAGGTTTATGGTCACTGACGCTACAGTCTCGAACCACTCGGGTTCCCACTGCGCGAGCAGGAAACGGTTGCCGCCGTCGGCCTCGTAGACGTCGAGGTCATATTCCATCGAGAGGCCTCCGTAGGGGTAGAGGCGGTCGAGTGTGCCTGTGACACGCTCGCCGTTGAGTGCCGCGCCCTGTATGGTGGCGCTGACCACGGGATATGAGGCAGAACCGTCACCCTCCGAGTCGCAGACCCAGTGCATTTCCGGGCCGGTGACGTATGCTATGTCGGCGATTTCGGGGTGCGAGCCGCTGAGGAACAGCGATATGTCGGTGCTCATGGTGGTGCGTGCCGCCGGCAGGGTCTTCACGGTGTAGGCCATTGAGAGCGGCGTGAATCCAGGGCAGTCGCGCAGGTCGACCTTGGTCATGCGCTCGGTCTGCTGGGCGTTGAAGTCGACGAACTCGAGTTTCGTGTCGCGTGCGACGAATGATTTCAGATAGTAGCAGTAATAGAGATTGACGCGCGAGATGTCGGTGCCTGAGATGTCGACACCCTGTATCTTCAGCATCTTCTCGAAATCAAGGCTGCTTATCGGGTTGTCGGCCAGGTAGAGGTAGTTCAGTTCCTTGTTGTTGCCCAGGTCGAGGCTCGACAGGTTGTTGCCCGAGGCCGAGAGGGTGATCAGCTCGGGGCATTGCGTGAGGTCGAGTGACGAGAGCGAGCATCCCGAGACATGGAGCTGTTCGAGCAGCGGGCAGCTGGTCACGTCGAGTTCGGAGATGGCCGGATTGTCAGACACGTTGAGCGATGTGAGTTTCGGATAGTCGCCCAGTACGAAGGGGTCGGTGTCGAACGCGCCCGACGCCAGAGAGTTCCCGGCAAGTTCGAGCG
This sequence comes from uncultured Porphyromonadaceae bacterium, assembly GCA_938027385.1. Lineage (GTDB taxonomy): Bacteria > Bacteroidota > Bacteroidia > Bacteroidales > Muribaculaceae > UBA7173. The sequence goes on from CALJBF010000016.1 coordinate 5,578, forward strand.
TGCGCAGTTCGGGCAGGCCGACCGGGTAGAAATGTGCCAGATCGCAGTTGCTCAGGTTGATTGACCGCATGGTAGGATGCGAATCCTCAGGCGCGCAGATGAACACCGAGCCCAGTTGCGGGCAGTGGTGGGCGCTCAGATATACCAGCGTTTCGAGTGCGCCCGCGTGCAGGCATCGCAGGCCGGTGTTGTAGCTTAGGTTGAGGTCGGTGAGGGTTTCGCCCGCAAATTCCAGCGAGAGGGTGCTGTTGCTGCTCACGCTGTTGGAGAGCGCGTTGTGGCTCAGGTCGAGCTTTGTCAGCGGCACGGTTTCGGTTAGTTCGAACCTGGTAAGGGCGTTGTCTGAGAGTATCAGTCGGTTAAGGTTGGGCATTGTACCCACGGTGACACCGGTCAGCCCCATCTCCTCGCACTCGAATTCAGTGATGTTGCGGCCGGTTACGGTAATGGTGGCGCCCTTGACGGTGCCGGAGATCATGCGGTTGCTCCGGGGCTGGTTGGGGTCGATGGTGAAATATGTGGTCTGGCCGTCGCCGAAGTCGACCGTCACCGGCTGTGTGGCCGATGTGGTGTTGACCAGAAACTTTATTTCTGTGCCGGCGGCTCCGGTGGCCGGCGTCAGTGTTATCTGCGCGTGTGCCGTAATTGCCGCGCAACTGATGGCGAGGGCTGTTAATAGTGCGTTGAGTCTCTGCATCTTGATTGAGTTTCAGGAGATTGTAAGGATGATATAGGCAGTGTGTGGCCCTTGTTGCGGGGTGTAGGGTGGGAAAGAGAGCGTGTGGCAGTCACGTCTTCTGAAGGTGACTGTCACACGCGTTATTTTTGATTGCGGTATGTCGCCACCCGGCAGCGGTTACTGCCAGGGAGCCATGCCGTCGTTGATGCCGTAAGGGTTGGGGCCGAAACGGTTGGGGTGAGGCTCACCCTCTTTGCACTCCCATACCAAGAGCAGAATCCACCCGACGATGGGGATGAGGAAGATGAAGTACCAGCCGCCACCTTTGCCGATGTCGTGCAGACGGCGCCAGGTAACAGCCAGCTGGGGCAACAGCAGGCCGATCCAGGCTATAAAGCACACGATGGGTATGCATGACAGGATGAATGCGAACAGCTGGAACCACCAGAATTCGGCGCGGGGAGCGCGTCCGTTGAAGTCGGCGTATTTCGAGAAACAGATCTTGATGGCCTGCCCGAAACCTACGGTGCCGAACTGCGGGTTGGGATAGTTGGGGTTAGGAACCCACTGACCCTGCTGGTTCTGGTAGTTAGGCTGGGGGTTGGCCCAGTTCTGCTGTTGCTGATACTGCTGCTGATGCTGATTGGGCTGCTGGTTAGGCCCCTGCTGGGGCTGCTGCCAGTTGTTGTTTGGATTCATAAGCGATGTTATGGTGAATATGATTGATTATTTTGAGCAAATTTATAAAATATGTGAATAATTGCCAAATCTTTGCCGCACAAAAGCGGATTTTGTGTGTAAAAATGTCGGGAATCGGGTCAGACTTGTCTGACGAGGGGCGCCTCTGCCGGGGCGGTAAAAAAAATAGCGATGTGTCGTGAATGACACACCGCTTTGTGGTGGTGGGCGCTGAGGGATTCGAACCCCCGACCCTCTGCTTGTAAGGCAGACGCTC
>CALJBF010000017.1 GCA_938027385.1 uncultured Porphyromonadaceae bacterium
CATACACCGGCGATACAGAACATGATATGTGGGTTGACTTCGACCATTATGAAAACACCGGAACTCCCGATGTTTTCGATGATGACAGCCTCGGGGAATACGGTGAGGATCTCGACAATTGGGATTGATTCAAAAAACTACATAACATGAAAAAGTTACTTTTTACGCTGATTCTTGCTTGTATAGCTTTATGTGGTTTCTCGCAAGAACACCTTTCCTTCAAAGGCATACCTATTGAAGGAAGTATGACCTCTTTCTGCCAAAAGTTAAAAGCCAAAGGTTTTATTCAGATAGGCCACGATAACAATGTTACTATGTTCACAGGTAATTTCACAGGCCGTCAAGCAACCGTGGGAGTTGGCGCTTCTGACGATGGCAAAAATGTATTCTCCATAGTTGTTCTTTTCGACCCGAGCGGAGAATGGAATACCCTTGTTAATACATACGATTATTACAAGGATCTCTACACTCGCAAATATGGTAAACCCTCCGTATCAAAAGAGAACAATCCTGCACATTCTGATTCTAATATCGCACTTATGGCCGAAGTCCATCAGGGGACAGTCAAATATGGTAGCGCTTGGGATGTACCTGGTGGAAATATTCAATTATCTATTGAAAAATCCTCAGGGATTTATGAGGGAATGGTAATGATTCGTTATCGTGATTCTCTGAATGTAGAAACTAAGATCCAGAGTGATTTAGACGATATTTAAAAGGAGTTCCGGCACTGCCGCCGCGCTTTCGTAACCGGAGCTTTAGGACTTGACCAACCGGTCGCTCCAAGTAGTACCAGTCACCGATTAGAAGTAGTAAGTTACTGAGTTTCAACCGGTAATCGGTCGCTACCTGTAGCGACCCAACAATGAAGACCTGCACATTGTGGCAAGCACATTTTGTGCAAATGCGCGAAAAGAGCTGGCCGAAACGGGGTGATGCGGGTCAGAGGAGGCGGTAGTAGATGACGTCGTTGAGGAAACGGCCGAACTTGAAACCGGTTTCGGGAATGCAGCCGGCACGGGTGAAACCGGCGCGCAGATGCATGCGTTCGCAGGGGGCGTTCCCCTCGGTGATGCACGATACCAGCACGTGCGCGCCACCGCGGCGGCACTCGTCGACAAGGCGTTCCAGCATCCGCGAGCCCAAGCCGTGGCCAAGTATGTCGTGGGCAAGATACATTGTCAGCTCCCAGGTTAGATCATATACGGGGTCGGGCTGCCAGTGGTGGGCGTAGGCATAGCCGACGATACGGCCGGCGCTTTCGGCCACAAGAAACGGGAAACGGTCGCCCAGGGCGAGACGTCCGATTTTGGCCTGCATGTCGGCGGCTGTCAACTGTGTGTTAGAGAAGATTACATCGCTCTCCGCCACATAATGGTTATATATATCGG
>CALJBF010000018.1 GCA_938027385.1 uncultured Porphyromonadaceae bacterium
GACTATCGTATTGAACAGAGATTTCTGAGTCGAGACGAATTTCTGCGCATTTGATTTGAGGTTTGCCTCTGCGTGTGGACTTACGGCTGTCAGAGAGTCTGAAAGCCAGCATAACGCGCCCACATGGAGCTGTCGTGCGGTCGGGACAGGCGATGCATGCAGGAAAAGATGTCTTTTATCATCGAATATATCCTCGCCGTGATCTGACGCATATATGATGGATGCCCTGCAGTTTTCGGCGCGCAGCATGTCTATCAGGTTTGAGAGCATGAGGTCGGTGTGGCGAATGGAATTGTCGTAGGCATTTATGATGCGGCTGCGGAAAGCCGCATCGGCATCAGGTATGTCATCAGGCATGAAATATGCCTGTTCGCGGTCATACCGGTCGCTATACAGGAAATGTGAGCCGTAGGTATGAAGTATGATGAACTGTTTTGTGTTGTGCTTGTCAAGTTCGGCCTTTACAAGAGGGAGCAGTTCGGTGTCGAGAGCGGCTTTCCCCGGGGCATTCCCGCTGATATAGCGTGTCACGTCGGCCTCGTCGCCGAAAAACTGTGTATATGACCGGTTGGGGGTCTGGTTGGAGAAGAATGCTGTTTTGTATCCGGCTTCCTTGAATGCGGTGATCATGCTTTTATAGCAGTAGATTGAATCGAATGCCTGGGCGCTTGCCGCGCTTATGAGCAACGGCACGCTTTTGTGCGTGGTGTTGGATTCGGAAAATGCTCTCGGGAAATAGGTCAGACCTGGCTGTCGGCTCAGGCGGGGATTTGTCTCGCGTCCATACCCCCCGAGTTGCCAGTTCTCACCGCGCGATGTCTCGCCGACGACCACCACATATATCTCGCGGCGGTCGGCAGGAGCCATTGATTTCGCGCTGTATGTGAAGTTGCGCGATGTCTCGCCGTATTCCGCAAACTGCCGGGTGCGAAGGCGGGCTTCAAGCAGATTATCACACACATTGACCGGGAATGTGGTAAGTGCGAAATCATAAGCAGGGTCAACAATGCTGATGATCGCGCTCACTGCCAGCCCGATGCCAAATGCCGCCAGCCCTATGACTCGCAGAAACCTGCGGAATCCGGCATCAAGTCTCAGGTGCTTTGCCATGCCGACGGCTCCCCATACCAGTGCCGTGACATAAAGCAGACCTACCAGACAGAGTGCGCCGACGAGGTTACGCAGAAGGATTGTCGCTTCTGAGAAACTGGTCGTGAACACGTTCAGAAACATATCCACGGCAATAAGTCCGCGCCCATAAAGATTCAGGAGTACAATCTGAAATGCCGCTAAGATCATGAACGGCAACATAAGCCATGCCGTCAGCCCCACACGTTTTATGAGACTTGTCAATATCATGTATGTACCGCCCGCCATAAGAAATCCGGCGATGCTGTCAGGCCAACTCCATCCCTCGGTAAAAGGGAGCACGGCGTTTGGTATGAGCAGGGTTGTTATGATCCAGATGGCCAGCATACGGCCGTCGGAGAAAAATTTCTTTATTAATGAACCTGTTCTTTTTAATAATCCGTCCATTGCTCTGTCATTTTAAAATGATTCATTCAACCCGAGTGTAAACTCGAACGAGCGTTTGCCGAATCCGATGTCGGCACGCACATTCACCCGTTTCTTGAATTCCCACCGGTATCCAATGCCGTAGCTTGGCAATAACGTGTGCCAGTTGATCTGCGACATCCGGGAAAATACCGATCCAACGCCGCCCCATACCACTATGGAGTTACGACGGTATATGTGCTGGCGTATCTCGGCCACAAAATCGATTTCCCCTTTGTCGCGGTACCTGTCGGTATAGTATCCACGCATGGCGTCTGTGGCGTTGAGCGAAGGGAGGAGCACCCAGGGGGTGTGTTCCGTGGATCCGGCTCCGTGAATCTGGAACGCGCACACGCCCGACTGCCAGAAACGGTGATACCAGGCCGCGGTGAGTTCGGTCACCGAAAACAGATTCCTGTTGCCGAACATCGGGGGGTAAAACAGCTGCCGTATGCCCACGTTCACGCCGGTAGTGGCGTTGGTGGGGAAATCGCGCGTGTCTATAGAGAACATGAATCCCGCGCCGTAGTTGAGCGAGCGCAGTTTCAGTCCGTCCCAAAGTTCGGGTTTCTGCATTTTTGTGGCCTTGGCATAATAGAAATCGAGTACCGGGCCTATGTATATGTTATGTGGCAGATGCCACTGGAATTCAGCAAGCACCCCCGATTCAAGCAGGGTATAATCTGATTCGTTGGCCTTGTTGGCGCCGTTGGCATAGCCGATGCCCCAGTATTTTGAGGGGAGATGGCAAAAATTGGCGTCGTAGACGATGCGGAACTTATCGTTTCTGAATACATGCCGCCCTCTGATGCCGACACGATACATCCCCTTGATTGAACCCTGTGCGTAGACCGACATCTCTGAGAGAGGTGTGGTTTCCTTTGGGCCTCCATGATAAAGACCGGCCGCTATCACAGCCACGTTGAGGCTTGTCGATGATGAATAGCTCGGCCCCGCGAGGAACGAGAAGTCAACCTTGCGGTCGGGATGCTCCTTGTTCGTGTCGTCGAGATACTCGATAATCTTGTCTATCAACGACCTTTTGCGGTGTATCACATACAGCGTGTCGGGCGTTTCCGTGATGACGGCAAGCGAGTCGGCTGTATTTTCGGCCGGCGGCATGCTTGTCTGTGCCGATGACCCCGGAGCAACGAACGCTAAGCCCAAGAGACATAAGATGATGTGGCGCATTATGGTCATGAGTGCCCTGTGTATGTTCATTACAAAATCTCGGCAAAGTTAGCTAAAAATGCCGAAAACTCACTAACTTTGTAGTGACTAAGAGCAATTCCGAATAACATTGTCAACCTATGCGCCAACCGGTAAAATATAATTGCAGACTTGTGGCACAGGCACTTGTGGCCTATGGAGTGCGGCACGTGGTCGTGTCGCCGGGGAGCCGCAATGCTCCGCTGATGATGGCCGTGACGCGAGCCGGCGCATTGAAACCGGTGTCGGTGATTGACGAAAGGTCGGCCGCTTTCGTGGCACTCGGTCTCGCGGCGGTGACAGGCGCGCCTGTGGCGATGGTATGCACCTCAGGCTCGGCAATGCTGAATTATGCCCCGGCATTGGCCGAGGCGTATTACCGCAAACTTCCCCTGGTGGCTGTAACGGCCGACAGACCTGCGGTATGGATCGGGCAGGATGACAGCCAGACAATCCGGCAACCCGGAGCGCTGGCAAATATCGTGATCGACCAGTGCTCTCTGCCGGTTCTGGGCGATACCGCCGAACCTTCGGATGATAGCATGGCTCTTGCCAGACGGGATGCAGTCAGATCTCTGAACCGGGTGCTGACTGCGGCTGTAACGCATCGTCAGGGGCCGGTTCATATAAATGTGGAAATTGATGAGCCGCTTGGCCTTGAAACTTCGATAGATGAGAATATCCGCGAGTTTCAGAAAATCGACACGGTTTACCCTGATCCGAAAATATCGGTTGCCACGGCGCGCATGCTGGCCAATGAGCTTTCGGGGCGACGGGTACTGGTGTTCGGCGGTTTCCATGCTCCTGACGCCAGGCTGAGCGCCGCTCTGAACCGGCTGGCGGCTTTGCCGTCGGTTGTGGTGGTGGCCGAGGCGCTGGCAAATGTGCATGGCGGCGGAATCATGCAGTTTACTGACGGCATGATGGAACGGAGCCCCGAACGCCCCGATGTCCTGATAACATTCGGCGGTGCGCCGGTGTCGCGTGTATTCAAGGAATATGTGCGCATGGGTGACCTTGAGCACTGGCATGTCGGCGCCAATGACGCCATAATTGATATGTCGCTTAATCTGACACGCCGCATCGAGATGCATGCCTCTGATTTCTTCGGCCGTTTCGCCGGAGCCTTGTGTCACGGCACCCGCGGTGTGCAACCTGATTCGTTCAAACAGTCATGGCAGAGAGCGGCAGATAGTCACCGTAGAGAAGTGGCGGGTCGTGACCGATGGCCCTGGTGTGGGTTAAGCGCTATCGGAGCTCTGATCGATCTCTTGCCGGACATAGCCAATATCCAGCTTGGCAACGGACTGAGCGTGCGGCACGCCCAGGTGTTTGACCTGTGTCGGTTTCACCGTGTTGACTCAAACCGTGGCGTCAGCGGTATCGACGGCTGTATTTCGACGGCTGTCGGCGCTGCCCTTGCCTACAAGGCGGGGCCGACAGTGGCCGTCGTCGGTGATATGTCAGCCCTTTATGATATGGGTGCGCTTGCATCCGTGCGGTTGTGCGATAATCTTAAGATTTTGGTTGTCAATAACAACGGCGGCCAAATATTCCGCACGATCAAGGCTACGCGCGACATCCCCGAAATGGAGGAATTCCTTGCCTGCCGCGTTCCGGATTACCTCCGGTCGACCGCAACGGGATTCGACATACGTTATATGGCCGTCACAGACCGCGACACATTGCAGAAAGCTCGCGAACTTCTCGACACCCCGGGCAACTGCATCGTAGAGATATTCACAGGTGCCGGCACAGATGATTATGGCCGGTGTGGCCTCTGACTCAGAAATTGTAAAAACAACATCACATATATCATATATGCAACGCAACTGGGAAACCATCAAGGAATATGAGGATATCCTTTTCCAGAAATACAAGGGTATCGCCAAGATAACGATTAACCGTCCCAAGGTCTACAATGCCTTCCGCCCCAAGACCAATGCCGAGATGCTTGACGCCATGCAGATATGTCGCTCGAATCCCGAAATCGGGGTGGTGGTGCTGACGGGCGCCGGCGACAAGGCGTTCTGCTCGGGTGGCGACCAGAACTACAAAGGGCAGGGGGGCTACATAGACGCCGACGGCACCCCGCGCCTGAATGTGCTCGAACTGCACCGCGCCATCCGGTCGATACCCAAACCGGTTATCGCCATGGTGAACGGTTATTCAATCGGCGGGGGTAACGTACTCAACGTGGTTTGTGACCTTTCAATCGCCTCGGAAAACGCACGTTTCGGCCAGACAGGCCCCAAGGTGGGCAGTTTCGATGCCGGGTTCGGCTCATCGTACCTTGCCCGCTGTGTGGGGCAGAAAAAGGCCCGCGAGATATGGTTCCTCTGCCGTCAGTACACCGCTCAGGAGGCGCTTGAAATGGGCATGATAAACGCCGTCGTGCCGTTCGACCGGCTTGAGGATACTGTCGTGGAGTGGTGCGAAACGATACTGAAACGCTCGCCCATGGCCATCCGCATGATCAAGCGCGCTCTGAACGCCGAACTCGACGGGCAGGCCGGTCTCATGGAGTTTGCCGGCGACGCCACTCTTCTATACTACCTTATGCCTGAGGCACAGGAGGGGAAGAACGCTTTCCTTGAGAAACGTGACCCTGATTTCGAACAGTTCGGCAAGTTTCCCGGATAAATGACTATTGAACAACAGACGTGTTAAAGGCTCAATGGGCTCCGTATACCCTGCGGTTTCTTGAAACGGCGGTGACGTCGCGTCAGCGGATGCAGGTGAAGGATACATTTTTTGTGCGTGTGTGGGACGACTCCACCCCGGAAATTTTCGGGGTGGGGGAAGTCCCCTTGTTCCGTGGACTCAGCGCCGAGGATACTCCCGGTTTCGAGGAGCTTTTAGACCGGACATGCCGTGAAATCGGCCATGCTCAGTCGGCGGCCGATGTGCGTTTGCCCGAGGTGTCGTCGATATGGTTCGGTTTCGAGATGGCGTTGCGCGATTTCGCTACCGGAGGGCGCAGGCTTTATTTCGACACACCTTGGGCGCACGGCAGAACACGCCAACAGATAAACGGACTGGTTTGGATGGGCGACCGTGACACCATGGCCCGGCGCATACGTCAGAAACTCGATGCCGGTTTCCATTGCGTGAAACTGAAAATCGGGGGGATTGATTTCGCCGAGGAGCTTGATCTGCTCAGACTCATCCGCCGGGAATACGGACCCGAAGATATTGAACTGCGCCTTGACGCAAACGGCTCGTTCACACGGGAAAACGCCGTGGAAAAGCTCAAGCGGCTGTCGGAATTCCATATACATTCGCTCGAACAGCCGATAAAGGCCGGTAATCCCGAGGAGATGGCCAGCATCTGTCGGGAATCACCGATTGATATCGCACTCGATGAAGAACTGATCGGTTTCCGCAGCGGTGATGAAAAGCGGCGGTTGCTTGCCGCTGTGATGCCACGCTATATAATTCTGAAACCGGCATTGTGCGGCGGTTTCGCGCAGGCTGACGAGTGGATTTCTACAGCCCGGGAACTCAATATCGGGTGGTGGGCCACCTCGGCGCTTGAGTCGAATGTGGGCCTGGATGCCATCGGCCAGTGGGTGTCGCATTACGGGCCTGACATGCCGCAGGGTCTCGGAACCGGGCAACTGTATGCCAACAACATTCAGACGCCGGTGTATCTCGACGGCCAGTATATCTGCCGCACGGAAAACGGTGGTTACGATATTTCGGAAATGGCATGGAACGGCTGATTCTGACGCCTGAGGGTGAACGTTTTATGGAAGAGTGGGGGAGCGCTTGCCTCTATGTGGCGGCACATACGTCGGGCTCGACCGGCGCACCCAAAGAAGTCAGATTGCCGAAAACAGACATGATATATTCGGCGCGCGCCACCAACCGGGCGTTCGGCATCAATGCCGACTCGTTGCTTGTGTGTCCGCTTTCAGCATCATATATTGCCGGTAAGATGATGATAGTCAGGGCTATCGAGGCCGATTGCCGATTGGTGATGGAACAGCCGTCGAACCATCCGTTGCTCGACGATTACGGGGTGATAGACCTGCTGCCGATAGTGCCGGCGCAGATTCCCGGACTGCTTGACAGCCAATATGTTCAGCACGTCAAAAACGTAATAATCGGAGGCGCGCCAATTTCCGCGCGACAGGAACAGCTGATTTGCGCTACTGCGCCGTTCCGTGCTTTCGCCACATACGGTATGACCGAAACATGCTCGCATGTTGCATTGCGGCGACTTGGCACGCCTGAATTTACCGCGATGCCCGGCGTTTCATTCAACATTGACGCCCGCGGCTGTCTGGCGATTCTCTCTGACGGAGGTTACAGTTTCGGCTGTCTGCAGACCAATGACGTTGTCGATTTACTGGACGCGCACACATTTATATGGCGTGGGCGCGCTGACAACGTGGTGATTTCCGGCGGCCTCAAACTTTTCCCCGAGGATATTGAGAAAATTGTTTCCGCGTCCATCTCGCTGCCGCCGTTCTTTATCACAGGTCGTCCGTCCGACAAATGGGGTCAGGAACTGGTGATGGTAATAGAGCGTCCCGATTCCGCAACCAATTCTAACGGTGTCCCGAAAGCAATCGAATCCAAAGACATCCGGGAAAACCCCGGCACTGTTTTTGAAAATCTCACGTCTGAATCATTGATGGCAATTCTCCGGAAGATTCTGCCATCCGTAAAACGTCCGAAAGAGATTATCTTTGTCTCACAAATCCCACGCACATCCTCCGGCAAACTTATTCGCCGACTGTCGTGAGGTTTGTGCAGTCATCAACTGAGGTTTTAGCAGAAAGCCTCAAGACTGCCTCTTATTTCTAAAAAACTGTCAGGGCTTGTCACTACCGACGAGTCCCCTGACCTTTGTTACAGAATCACGATTATGTAAAATTATATAAGTAACACCTGGAGCTTAAAATTCCTGGGTAGCTATGATTATGCCTCCCATCTAAAAAGAATTGGTATTTCCAGCAATTGTATCGTTACATTTATAGGGACATCGCTTTGCGATGTTGGAATAGCAATTGGGGTCATGTGTCTGCAACATCGCAAAGCGATGTTCCTAAATAATGCGGCCGGAATAACAATGACTTCAATAAAAAACCGAAAACACGATTGCAGCACGTTTTCGGTTTTTTTTGTTGATTTAATCAGTTTTTATTTGGCGGCGATGACCTCGATTTCGACGAGGGCGTTTTTGGGGAGCTGTTTAACGGCGACGGCCGAACGTGCCGGATACGGAGCCTCGAAAGCCTCGGCATAGACGGCGTTCATGGCGGCGAAGTCGTTCATGTCAGCAAGGAATACCGTGGTCTTTACAACGTTGGCCATTGTAAGACCAGCGGCCTCGAGTATAGCTTTGACGTTGGCAAGCGACTGGCGTGTCTGCTCGGTGATGCCTTCGGCCATTTCGCCGGTTGCGGGATTCAGGGGAATCTGGCCTGAGGCGTAGATGAACGGGCCGCAGTCTATAGCCTGGCTGTAGGGGCCGATTGCGCCGGGTGCTTTCTCGGTAGCGATCTGAGTTTTCATAATTTTTTATGTTTAAGGTTGAAGTTATTGATTGTCAGAGATGTGAGCGGCGTTTTGCCGGCATCCTGATAGTAGTCGGTTTCGACTTGATCAATTATCTTGTTCAGAGTTGCGAAATTTTTGTCGAAGTCGGGGATAAAGTCTTTTGTACCGGTCTCCCCTACTCTCTGCAGGACGTCGCCCAGAGTGAGGCAGCCGGGATCAACAGCCGGAGCAACGGCAAGTGCGGCCTCTTCACCGCCAGTAACGACACGCTGCACAAGCTTGCATTGTATGAGATGGTTTACAGCTGCTGTCACAAGTGATATCGGCAGTCCGTAAATCATGGCTATCTCATGATCCGTCAAGGCTTTTTCACCTTTTTCAAAACGCTGGGTAATGACTGTCATCACGGCAAGGGTGATGCGGCGGCGATAAACGGCAGAAATTTTCTCAATCTGGTCGGTGAAACTGAATTCAAAGATGTTCTGCGACGAATAGCAGAGCACAGCACCTGAGAGCGTTATCACCCACACGAGCTGCAGCCACAGTAGCAACAGGGGCAACAGCGAGAATGAACCGTAGATGGCATTGTATTTCGTGACGTAAAGCTGTCCGCTAAGGAAAAGCCACTGAAGTATCACGAATGCGGTACCGGCAAGTACCCCCGCAAGAATAGCGTTCTTGAACTTCACCTTGGTGTTGGGTATGAGCATGTAGGTGCCGGCGAAGAAAAGCCATGTCAATGCAAGCGAAACCAGATCAAGCAACCAGCTCAATCCTTCGGTGAGGAACTTTATGTGGATGAAATTCTGCAATGCCGTAGACATGAACACGTTTATACCGCTGGCGCATATCATCAGTACCGGCAGGATGAGGAATATGGCGGTATAGTCGGTGATCTTCCGCCACAGCGATCGTCCACGCGCCACACCCCATATCTTGTTGAACGAATCCTCGACGGTCGAGATTAGCGATATGAGTGTCCAGAGCAGGAACAGAATGCCGATGCCGACAAATATACCTTCTGACGACTGTTTCAGATAAGAGTCGACAAATGTGAATGCCGTCTCAAGAGCCTTTCGCTGAGCCGGGAGGAAATTGAACAGCTGTGTCTGCAACAGGTTCTGGAATCCGAACCCCCTGCCTATAGCGAAAATCAGCGCAAGCGCCGGCACGATGGCCAGCACTGTCTGGTATGTCAGCGCCGAGGCACGCATCTGCAGGTCGCTGTTGAAGAATGACCTGAGCGACAGGCTGATTGTCTTGAGCACATTGACCCACCATGACCGGCGCGTGTCGCTCCATACGCCTGAGACGGTGTATTCGTAGAACTTGACCGTATTGTCAGACAGCCGCTGCCAGAACCCTTTGCGGGGCGTGGCATCGGCTGTCTGGTTATCTTTCGGTTGAGTGGCTTTTGACATATCCTTTCGGGGGGATTTTGACAGCGCCGGGCTGTCGTTATCGCAAAGTTACTCAATCAAAACAATTATACGGCAATCGGGGTTGATTATTTTTCAATAATATATGTGCGGTGGGGAGCGGCGAGGCCCTTGAGACGTCCGTTTTTCACTTTGAATTCGTAGCCGTAGACCTTGTCGGTGTATGTGCCGGCGGGGAGTGCGGTGGGAACATCCACAAAGTTGGCAATGCCCGAGATGTTTACCACTGCCGCGCCTTTCTTGCCGCGGTTCACTACGAGTACCTGCCCGTTCTCGCTTGTCCGGATGTCCTCTTTCTGGCCGGCCATGTGTTTGCGGAAGTTATTGACGGCCACCACTTCGGGATGGAAGAATTCGTCGTTACCGCGGGCGCCCAGGATGGTGTCGCCCCAATAATCCTCGCGGGTCGAATTCATGGGACGCGA
>CALJBF010000019.1 GCA_938027385.1 uncultured Porphyromonadaceae bacterium
ACTGCTCGTGCCATCGAAACCGCGCGACAGCGACTACCTCGACGAGAACGGCCAGATCGACCAGCGCGCCTACGAAAAAGCCTATGAAGACTGGCAGAACATGTCGCCCATCACCGGTATCTTCAAGTCGTTCAGCGATGCCCCCGGCGGCTTTAAAGAGGAGTTGCGTGAAATTTCATACTCCCTCGGCGCCGAGTACAGCTACAACCAGCAGTTCTTCCTCCGTGCCGGCTATTACCACGAAAGCCAGTACAAGGGCAACCGCCAGTATTTCGGTTTCGGTGCTGGTTTCTCGCTCAACGTGGTAAGGCTCGACGCATCATACATGCTTGCTACCGCCCAGACGTCGCCGCTCGACCAGACTCTGCGATTCACCCTTACATTTGACATGGACGGACTCCGTGACCTCTTCGGCGGACGCCGCTGACATAACTCCATCAATACCAATACAAAACCGCAATGAAAATACGTGTCGGAAACGGATTTGACGTGCATCGTTTCGCCCCGGAGCGCAAGCTCATACTCTGCGGCGTGGAAATCCCGTCTGACCTCGGTCTGCTGGGGCACAGCGATGCCGATGTGGCACTACACGCACTCAGTGACGCCCTGCTCGGCGCCGCGGCGATGCGCGACATCGGCTACCATTTTCCCGACACAGACGACCGGTGGCTTGGCGCCGACTCGCGCATGCTCCTGCGCGAGTGTCTCAATATCATCGGCGAAAAAGGGTTGCGCCCTGCAAACGTCGATGTCACCATCATAGCGCAGGCTCCGAAACTTCTCCCCTACATCCCGCGGATGATTGAAAACATCGCCGCCGACCTTCAGTTACCCGCCGATGCCGTGTCGGTCAAAGCCACTACCACCGAGCATCTCGGATTCACCGGCCGCAAGGAGGGTATAGCCGCCCTGGCCACCGCTCTGCTCACCGACTGACCCCCAATTTAGAAAGAAAGTAATCAGTAGCGGAGAACCGGCCACTTATACGCTTTCAGGGCCGCCACCAGTTCCGCCTCACGGCCGCCGAGGTAACCGTTGAGAATACGGTGGAACTCGGGCGAATGGTTCATTTCCGAGAGGTGTGCCAGCTCATGGCATATCACATAATCGCGCAGTTCAGCAGGCAGTAACATAATCACGAAACTCAGCGAGATTATCCCTTTTGAATTGCACATCCCCAGCGTTCGCCGCCCGGTTGATATAGTCCATCCGGCCGGCGTTTTGCCTATTTCCAGGGCTATTTCTCGCGCATGCGGAATCAACAGACTCGGAGCCCAGTAGCGCGCAAGCCCCATCAGCACGTCGCTCACGGCACGCGTGCCATGTTCATCATTAATATCGATATCCTCTCCGATCTCTATATATGAGACCGGCAGCCGGGGCGTCCCCACAATCCTGTCGCGCACTACCCCTCGACGCAACTCCACGGCAAAATCGGGAAATTCCAGCCGCTGTCCGATACGGTAACGCACGGCTGGTTTCATTGCCATAAGCCGTGGCACCATCTCGTCAAGCGCACGCCGCACCTCCGTCACTCTCGCGCCGGAAGGCACATTCAGGCTCACGGCACCCTTGCGCCAGCGTGCCGAGATGCGGCGCGAATCACGACGCACATTCACCGTTACGCGCCCCAGAAGATTATGTTCAAGAAATCCCGCGTGTGACATCATTTACCAAGTCCAAGTTTTGAACAGAGAGTGTCGGTGAAACTGTGTTCAGGTGCCTCCACTATAAAAATGCGGTAGGGCGCCTTTCTCACGTGCAGCGTTGTCCCTTCGTCGACCGAAACCGCTTTGCCGTCAACAGCAAGTCTGAACGTGCGCCCGCGGCTCGTGACATGTATCGTAATTGGCGACGAATCCGACACCACCAGCGGCCGCACCGCAAGCGAGTGCGCTGCAATCGGCGAAATCACCCATCCAGGCAGCTCGGGGTCAAGTATCGGCCCCCCCACCGACAGATTATAGGCTGTGGAACCTGTCGGCGTCGACACTATAAGGCCGTCGCCAAGATAGGTAAGCGGATGGTTGTCGCCTACCGCAACGGCCATCGACACCATCGATGCCGTATCGGCGCGTGTTATAGCCAGTTCATTGAGCGCGAAAAGCACCGTCTCTGACACTCCGTGGCCGCTCTGAGTCACCTCATTATACCGAATCTCCATAACCGAGCGCCGGTTTATCTTGTAGGCCCCTCCGAGGAGCACACGCTCTATCTCGTCAGGTCTGTCAAACGAAAACGCCGACAGATATCCCAGATGCCCGGTATTTATTCCGGCCACCGGAGTCTGCGAGTCACCCACCCAGCGCGCTGTTTTCAGAAACGCACCGTCGCCCCCGATGCTGATGGCCAGATCCGCATCGATCTCACGGGCCAGGGGCGCCTCGATTATACCCAGCGGAAAACGCGGACCCAGGTTGTCGCTCAGATAGCGCAACAGTTTGTCAGACATTATAACCGTGTCGCCACGGCCCACAAATGCCGACACAAGCCGGTCTATGTCCTCGAAATGTCCCTGCTGACGGCGGTTACCGTTTATGGCGATTCTCATATCGGTCAGTAATTTCTGATGATTGACAGCCTCAAACCTCAAGATAGCGCAACAGCTGGTTGATGCGGTCACGGTCTGCGTCGGAGACCACGGTATTGTCGGCGTTCCTTGTGAACACCGTCTCATAGCCGTATCGCGCCAGCGAACGCTCCACGCCATGCGTGTTGCGGGCCCCTACGCGCAGCCACACTATGCCGCGCCCCGCAGGGGATGTCATGCCCGTGACCGACAGCCCCAGCAGAGCCACGTCACAGTCCTCGACAGCCTTTGCCACGGCCGACGCGCTGTAGTCGACCATATCAACAGAAACAAGCATCTCCGAGGCCTCGGCCGACTCCGGCACAAGAGCGTCATAACGACCGGCGACATCAAGCGTGCCGGCCATAAAATTTTCCAATATGCCCTCTTTCGTGGCCAATATCTTTCGGTTTTTGATTTTTTTAGATTAATTTTGTAGCCGTAATCACCCTCGGGGTTGTCATTCGCATCTCCCGCGGGCGATAGTTCATACAAAGATACGGCATATTTTCAGAAAATCAATATTACTGACCTGACTTTCTGACATCTCCTGTCGTTAAAACAGTTTTACAACATATTGTTCCGGCTTTGACCGGGAAAATCTGTTGTCCAGCCTATGAAAATGACGCCTAATCTCAGCGTAAACATCAATAAGATCGCCACACTGCGCAATGCCCGTGGCGAGAACAACCCCGACCTGCTGAAGGTCGCCGTCGACTGCCAGGATTTCGGCGCCGACGGCATAACCGTGCACCCGCGCCCCGACGAGCGCCACATACGCCGCGCCGACGTCACAGCCCTGCGCCCCATTGTGCGCAACGAGTTCAACATCGAGGGATATCCTTCTCCCGAGTTCATGAGACTCGTGCTTGCCGTCAAGCCCCAGCAGGTCACCCTGGTGCCCGACGCACCCGATGCGATAACATCGTCGGCCGGATGGGACGTCGAGGCCAACTTCGACTTCCTGACCTCGGTCATCGAAACACTCAAGGAGGCCGGCATCCGTGCATCGGTGTTTGTGGGCACCGATCCGCACCAGATTGCCCTGGCCGCAAAAGCCGGCGCCGACCGCGTGGAACTGTACACCAAACCCTATGCCGACATGTATGCCGCCGACCCCGAGCACGCCGTCGAACCATACGTGGCAGCCGCCCGCGCCGCACATGCCGCAGGCCTCGGCGTAAATGCCGGCCACGACCTGAACCTCGAAAACCTCGCGTTCTTCGCCGACCGCATGCCATGGCTCGACGAAGTCTCGATAGGCCATGCACTGATCTGCGACGCCCTCTATCTCGGACTCGCCGAAACCATAAAACGATACAAGGCCTGTCTCAGACCCACCCGATAAACTCACCTAATCTGTCACCAATATAATTATCATCAGATAATGCTTTCAATACTGACCGACGCCGCTCTCAACGGAATCCCCGCCGCGGCCGCCAATACCGTTGACACTCAAGTCGAACTCTCGCTCTGGGACCTCTGCCTGCGCGGCGGATGGCTGATGATACCCATCGCCCTGCTCTCGCTCATCTGCATATACGTGTTCGTTGAGCGCACTGTCGTGCTGTTCAAAGCCAACCGCGAGGACCAGTCGTTCATGAAACGTATCCGCGACTACATCCACGAGGGCGAGCTTGAGAGCGCCCACAACCTCTGCCGCAAGACCGACACACCATACGCCCGGCTAATCGACAAGGGCATCTCGCGCATCGGCCGCCCTGTGAACGACATCCTCGCCGCCATAGAGAACACCGGCAACATCGAGATCGCCGGACTCTCGCGCGGCCTCCCCTGGCTGGCCACCACCGCCGCCGGCGCCCCCATGCTCGGGTTCCTCGGTACCGTGATCGGCATGGTACAGGCCTTCTACGCCATAGCATCGTCAGGCAACTCGGCCAACATCGGCACATTCGCCTCGGGCATCTACACCGCCCTTGTCACCACCGTGGCAGGTCTTGTGGTGGGTGTCATCGCCCTGTTCGCCTACAACTATCTGGTAGCCCGCATAAACTCGGTAATGAACCTGCTCGAACAGAAAACCATGCAGTTCATGGACCTGCTCAACGAGCCGGCCCGCTGATCCGCGGTTTATTTCCCCAGATCAGCCCCTCCCCTCCTCCCATCCCTCCCATCTCTCCCATCTCTCCCATTATTCACAACCCTCCCATCCCCCGCCTACCGTGCTCAAACGACATAACGAAATGATGGCAACATTCTCTATGGCGTCAATGACCGACGTCATATTCCTGTTGCTCATATTCTTCATGGTGACATCAACTTTCGTGTTCCCCACCGGACTCGAGGTAAATCTGCCGCAGTCGACCGAACAGAGCGCCGTCAAGCCCATGACAAAGGTCTACATCGACGCCAACGACTCGATCTACGCCTCGGCCAACGACGAGAAACCCCAGCCCGTCACGCTCCAGGAACTCCCCGCGTTCCTGAAACTCGCCCAGCAGGCCGACACCACCGGTTTCATAGCCCTCTACGCCGACGCGCAGGTGCCCTACGGCCGCATCGTCGAAGTCCTTGACCTCGGCACGCGCAACAGTCTCAGAATGGTTCTGGCCACCACACCGGTGCCCGCGGCCGACTCGCCTGCCATGCGCGCCGTTCCCGAAACACCCGCCGGGAACATCCCCGCCACAACACCCCCGGGCGCTGAAAGCCCCTCCTCTAACCACTGACATCCAAACCACAAACGGCATAATGCGAAATAAACAACGCATATACGGCATAGCGGCAACGGTGCTTTTCCACCTGCTCATCCTCCTGGCACTGTTCAGGGGGACGCTGACGTATCCGCCCGAGGATGTCACCGTCTGGCCCCCCGAGCCCGAGGACATGATTGTGGCGCAGGAACTCGAACCGCTGTATCAGGCCGGTGAACTGGTGCGCCTCGGCGACAACCTTGAGACGCCCACCGCAGACGACACTCCCGCCGCCTCGTCAGAGACGCTTGACGAGCCGACCCAGCCCGGCATCGACGCCGCCAACAGCGGGCATGCCGCCAAGCCCAACCCGCCGCTGACGCAGAAACATGACTCGCCGGCCAAGGTGAAAGAGGAACAGAAAGGCCCCACCAAAGCCGAACTTGAGGCCGAAAAGAAACGCCAGGAAGCAAAAAAGCAGGAACAGGCGCGCAAGACAGCCGATGACGCCGCACGCCGCGCCTTCTCGCGCGACAAAAATGCCAACGGCTCGGGACAGGCCGGCAAACCCGACGGCAAAGCCGGGCGCGGCTCATTCACCGGCACCCCGGGCAATGGCCCCGGCCGCAGTGTCGAGCGTTGGGGCTCCGTATCGTCCACCCTCCCGGGCACCATCGCCATCCGCGTGACAGTCGATTCCGAAGGGAACGTCACATCGGCACGCTATACCTCATCTGGCTCAACAGGTGCCGTAGCCGCCGACCGCGCGATGCGTCAGCGTTGCGAGCAGGCCTCGCGCGGGTGCCGGTTCTCGCGCATAGAGGGCTCGAAACCCACCACCGGCACCATTTACTGGAAATTTCAATAGCGTCAGCGCTTACATTCATATTCCCGAAAAATCCAAAACTCCACTACCATGGCAGAAATCAAAACCATAGGCATTCTGACCTCCGGAGGCGACGCCCCCGGCATGAACGCCGCCATCCGCGCCGTCACCCGCTCGGCCATCTTCAGCGGCTTTAAAGTCAAGGGTATCTATCGCGGATACCGCGGTCTCATCACCGACGAGATCGTAGAGTTCTCCACTGCCAACGTATCAAACATCATACAGCGCGGCGGCACCATCCTCAAGACCGCCCGCTGCCAGGAATTCCGCACCCCCGAGGGGCGCCAGCTCGCCTATGACACCCTGCGCCAGCACGGCATCGACGCACTTGTGGTGATCGGCGGCGACGGATCGCTGTCGGGTGCCCGTATTTTTGCCAATGAGTTCAACCTGCCCATAATCGGTCTGCCCGGCACCATCGACAATGACCTTTACGGCACCGACTCGACCATCGGTTACGACACCGCGCTGAACACGATCATGGAGTGTGTCGACAAGATCCGCGACACCGCCACCAGCCACGAGCGCCTGTTCTTCGTCGAGGTAATGGGACGCGACGCCGGTTTCCTTGCCCTCAACGGCGCAATCGCCGCAGGTGCCGAGGCCGCCATCATCCCCGAGATCTCCACACAGACCGACCAGCTGGCCGAACTGATCCAGAACGGGTTCCGCAAGAGCAAGAACTCATCGATCGTGCTCGTGGCCGAAAGCCCCGTAACCGGGGGGGCCATGGGCATCGCCAAGCGCGTGGAAGAGGAATATCCCGAATACGACGTGCGCGTGTCGATTCTCGGCCACCTTCAGCGAGGCGGCTCGCCCACCGCGTTCGACCGCATCCTGGCCTCACGCATGGGAGCCGCGGCCATCGACGCCTTGCTTGACGACCAACGCAACGTGATGATCGGCGTCAAAAACGACGAGATTGTCTACGTGCCCTTCACCCGCGCCATCAAGAAAGACAAACCCATCAACCAGGATCTGCTCGACACCCTGCGCCGCCTATCCATCTGATCCGTCAATGACAAAGAGTTCAGCCAAAGCGCGCCCTAACGGCATAGCATCGGCCGTCGGGAGACTCCTCGCGGGTCTCCTGGCGCCGCTGTTGCTTGTAGCCTGCGGAGGTGGCCCGGCATTCCGCATCGACGGCACCGTCGACGGCCTCGGCACGCAGAATCTCACGCTGGTATATTATGCCGACGGCGCCGTACAGCAGGCCTATGCCCCGGCTGTAGACTCACATTTCTCAATGATGGGCAAAACCGACGAGCCCGCGCTTGTGTGGGTTTACAACAACATCGGCACACTTGTCGGGCGCCTTATTGTGGAGGGTGGCGACGCCCTTGAGGCACATTTCTCGCTGTCAAACCCGTATGAGGTATCGGTAAAGGGGAATGACGATGCCGAACTGCTGGCACGTTTCATACGCGACAACGCCACACTGCTCAACCGCATCGACGCCAAGGCCTCGACGTCAACCGCACGTCACAGAGCCGGCACATCGACCGCCACCAAGGCCGACCGCGACGCCCTCAATCAAGCCGTCGAGTCATTCGTAAAGAAGAACCGCAAAAGCGTGGCCGCCGCGGCCGTACTTGCTGAATTCTACGATTACGGCGACGGCAACCGGCAGAAGGCCCTCGAACTTCTCGATCTCATAGACCCTGATTATCGTCCCGACGGTTTCACAAGGCCGATGATGTCGCTCATCGCCACATCTGAATATCCCGACTCTCTGCTCACGGCGCGCCGCTCCCCTCTGCGCGGAGGCATCCGCGTATTCGCCCGCGACAACAAAGCCGACACGCTGAGCGTCAGGAAACACTCGCGCACTCTGCTCATGTTCACTACCGACGGCAGCCGCCGTTCCGACTCCGTCTCGGGCCTGATAGAAAACCTTGCCGAGCGCCCGTCGGTCAAAGTGGCCGACCTGTCTACCGACAAAGACACCGCCACCTGGCACCGCTCGCTTCCCGACGCCGGCCAGACCGACATAGACCGTTACTGGCTCCCCGGCGGTCCGGCGGCACCTGTGG
The DNA here is from genome assembly GCA_938027385.1 of uncultured Porphyromonadaceae bacterium. Classification (GTDB taxonomy): domain Bacteria; phylum Bacteroidota; class Bacteroidia; order Bacteroidales; family Muribaculaceae; genus UBA7173. Next base: position 8,143 of record CALJBF010000019.1, read on the forward strand.
CCAATACCCTGCGCGTCAGCGCCGACCCCTATTTCGTCATCGCCGATTCAACGGCGCGCATACTCTACCGCGGGCCGTCAGTCACACAGGCGCGCCGCGTTCTCGGCAACCGCTGATTCCCCCTGCCATAACCATCATATCACCGCTAACCCTCTCGCCCCATGCTTGTAAAAACATACGCCGCCGCCCTTCATGGCATCGACGCCATAAAGGTAACAATGGAAGTCCTCACTGACATAGGGTTCCAGACCATCATCGTGGGGCTCCCTGACACCGCTGTAAAGGAGAGCAACGAACGTGTCGCATCGGCTCTGGCACAATGCGGCTATGAATATCCGCGGTGCAAGGTGGTGGTGAACATGGCTCCGGCCGACGTGCGCAAGGAGGGTTCGGCATACGACCTGCCTCTCGCAGTGGGGATTCTCGGTGCTTCAGGAAAGATTCCCGAATCAGCGTTTGCCGATACCCTCATCATGGGCGAGGTGACTCTCGACGGCACACTCATGCCGGTCAAAGGGGTATTGCCCATGTCAATAATGGCCCGCAAGGAGGGGATGAAACGCATGATCGTGCCCTCGGCCAACGCCACCGAGGCCGCTGTGGTCAATAATCTCGACGTATACGGGTTCGACAGCCTCGGACAAGTCATCGATTTCCTGCAGGGGAAGACAGACCCGCAGCCTACCGTGGTAAACACCCGCGAGGAATTCGGAAACGCCTGCGGCATATTCGACTCTGACTTTGCCGACGTCAAGGGGCAGGAATCGGTGAAACGCGCCCTTGAAGTGGCGTGCGCCGGCGGCCACAACATCATCCTCGTCGGTCCTCCCGGAGCCGGCAAATCAATGATGGCCAAGCGGCTGCCGTCGATACTTCCGCCGCTCACGCTGGCCGAGGCGCTTGAAACTACAAAAATACATTCCGTGGCCGGGAAACTCAAGGGTGGCTCGAAACTCATGGCACAGCGCCCCTTCCGCTCTCCGCACCATTCAATATCGTCAGTGGCCCTTGTGGGCGGGGGCACCAACCCCATGCCGGGCGAAATCTCGCTTGCCCACCATGGGATTTTATACCTTGACGAATTCCCGGAATTCAGTCGCAACGTATTGGAAGTGTTGCGCCAGCCGCTGGAAGACAGGCACATAACCGTGGCACGCGCCAAATACACCATCGATTACCCGGCCAGTTTCATGCTTGTGGCCTCGATGAACCCGTGCCCCTGCGGCTACTACAACCACCCCACCAAAGAATGCACCTGCTCGACGGCTCAGGTACAGCGATATCTCGGCCGCATATCAGGCCCCTTGCTCGACCGTATTGACATACAGGTTGAGATTCTGCCCGTGCCCTTCGCCGAACTGCAGAGCCTTCGCCCCGGCGAGAGCTCGGCCGACATCCGCGCCCGTGTGGTGCGCGCCCGTCAGATTCAGGCCGAACGGTTCGCCGCTGTGCCGGGCGTATACTGCAACGCCCAGATGACCACGCGCATGCTCAATGAATACGCCCGTCCCGACGAGGCCGGCATGCACATTCTCGAACGCATGATGACCCGCTACGACATGTCGGGCCGCGCCTACGACCGCATTCTCAAGGTTGCACGCACCATCGCCGACCTCGCGGGCGCCCCCTCCATCACGGCCACCCACATCTCCGAAGCCGTCTCTTACCGCAACCTCGACCGCTCCGCCTGGGGCCTGAAGTGAAACACCCGGCGCCAAGCCCCCGGCGTGTCACTTCAGGCCCGGTGCCGAGGGAACCCTGCGCCGAGGCGCCTCCACTAAAGACAAAAGAGGCTGCAACCAAACAGCCTGAAAACAAAAGAAACCACATTTCTTTCAAAAGCGCCCACGTCGCTTTGCGCCTTTCTGCCACCAAAGCTGCCACCCGCTTTTGTCTTTAGTCACAACGGCTTGCCGTTGGTTCCTCCACCCTCACCTCTCCCCCGTCTTTCACCCATTGTTTCAACCACTAAACCCTCCCCTCCATGGCACGCTGTTTCGGCCACGATTACCGCTCGCGATGCATCTATCACATCACGCTCAAGAAGGCGCGGGGTGTGGGGCCGTTCGGGCAGCTGTGCGGCGACTTGAGCCATGCCGGCATAGCGCGCAGTCAGCTGGGGGCAATCATAGAAAAACACATACGCAACCTGCCGAAAACCCACCCGGTGCTTAAAGTGCTGCAATACTGCATCATGCCCGATCACGTGCATCTGCTTCTGTTTGTCACCGCACCAACTGACCGGCATCTCGGCAATTATATCGGGCAACTGAAGGTGGGCATCTATCAGGAATACCGCGAGGCCACGGGCAGCGACACCACCATCTTCGAGAATGACTTCTATGACTGCATCCTATACCGCAGCCGGCCACTCGATGTCATTTTCCGGTACATCCGCGATAATCCGCGCAGACTGGCTCTTCGGAGGGCCAACCCCACATTTTTCAGGCGGGTGAGCCTGCTGAGACTCGGCAATCAAAACTACAGCGCATACGGCAATTTCCAGTTGCTCGACAACCCCTTCAAGGAGCAGGTCGTGGTGCACCGCGCCGACAGCCCCGAGACGCATGCCGCCAACCGTAACCGCTGGCTCCATACGGCGGCTAACGGGGGTGTACTGGTGTCGCCATTCATCTCTCCGGCCGAAAAAGCCGTCCGCACGGAAAGCGAGGCCCTCGGGGGCCGAACCATCCTCATCACCAATGCGCCGATGCACGAGCGTTACAAACCTGCCGCCGGCGATTTCACCCTCTGCGAGCAGGGGCGTCTGCTCATCCTCTCTCCTGCCGACCTCGACGACACCCTCACACGCCGGATCTGCCTGACCATGAACACACTCGCCCACGAGATATGCACGCACCATCACACCCCTTGTTTTTAAGTTTTTTGCCAATTTTCCGCAAAAAGTTGCCTATAAGGTAAATATTTGTTAATTTTGAGGGCATAACCCGGATGGCATGCGGGAGCCATCAGTCTCATCATCTCTCCGGCACACAATCAACCCGACACACATTAAAAACCTATATAAACAAATCTTTAACCTTCATGAATCTCAAACACTGGAGTTGCCTCCCGGCAGTCCTGATGGCAGTCGTAACCACAGGTTGCGTCGATGACAGCTATGACCTGTCTGACATCGACACCACAACCCGCATCGAGGTCAAGGACCTCACGATTCCCGTCAACATCGATGCAATCACGCTATCTGACATCCTCGATATCGACGATGACAGCAAAATCAAAGCCGTGACAATCGACGGCAAGGAGTTCTACGCCTTCACCGAAAACGGGTCGTTCGGCTCAGACCCCATTTACATCGAGAAAATCACGGCGACAGCCCCTGTGCTCGACCCCACGACACGCACCCTGGCCCAGGTAGCCGCCGAACAGCAGCGCGCCGCCACTCCGGCTGAACGCTACACCTACGAGATTGTCGACATGGGCAACGATTTCTCCTACAACGCAGGCAATATCGACAAATCAATCATCGAGGCCCACGCCGTGGGGGTCGACAACCTGAGATTCTCAATCCATCTCACCACACACGATGTGGACACCTCAGCCGACCGCGAGACCTTCACCGACCTGGTGATCGAACTGCCCAAAGGGATGACAGCCACCCCCTCGCACGGCAAATATGACCCCGCAACCGGGCTGTGGACCATCGACACCTTCGAGGTCGAGGGAACCGAGGCCGACGCCTGGGTCGATGTGACCCGCATCGACCTCCGTGCCAACGGCGTGGCCATCACGCCCCAGCACACACTGTCGTTCACAGGCAAGTTCCGCGTGCGCTCGGGTGTGCTCACCATCGAGCCAAAGAAAGTAAACGGCGTGCCGATGCTACTGCCCGAAACCCTCGAGTTCTCGGCAAACTACGCCCTCAGCAACCTTGTGGCCGACAGTTTCACGGGGGTAATCGAGTATCACCTTGACGGTTTCAACATCGATCCCATCAGCCTGTCAGACATACCCGACTTCCTCAACGGCGAGGGCACCGTGCTCAAGCTCGCCAACCCGCAGATTTACCTGCAGTTCAACAACCCCGTTGCCGCCAACCGCCTCCGCTATTCGGCAGGTCTGAAATTCACCGCATTCCAGCGCGACGGCTGGTCGCAACTCGACTTTATCCCCGCCACCCCCGTCACCGTGGGTTACGAATATGGCATAGAAGGCCCCTACAACTATGTCATGGCGCCCGAAAACAGCGGCCTCTCCGTGCCCGACGGTTTCAGCCAGAACCTGTCATACATCAGTTTCCCCACTCTGGGCGACATACTCGCGCCCCCGGCCAACACACCTGACCCGGGCCTGCCCACACAGATCACCATCAGCGTGCTCGACCCGCAGGTGCCCCGCCAGGCCGTGACCGATTTCGCCCTGGGCCGCAGCATCACCGGCGCCAAAGGCAAATATGACTTCATGGCGCCCCTGGCCCTCAACGACGGCTCTACCATCATCTACACCGACACCGAAGACGGTTGGAACGATGACGATGTCGACGCCATAACCATCACCCACCTTTCGGCCACCATCGACGTGTCGAACTCGCTGCAGTTCGACGGCGTGCTCACCGCCTGGCCCATCGATGTCAACGGCAACCGCATCCCCGGCGTGGAGGTGAAGTCGTCGACAATCGCCGCCCACAGCTCCGACGAACCCGTGACAATAGAGATGACCGGCACCATGGCCCACTTTGACGGCGTTACCTTCGTGGCACGCCTCAACAGCGCCGGCCGCGAACCGCTCACACCCTCGGAGACCATCACACTCCGCAACATCCGCGTGAAAGTATCAGGTTATTACGAAAAAGAACTCTAACGGCACGAAAGACACATGAAACGCAAATTAATCACAATGGCAGTCGGTGGCTTTCTCGCTGCCGCGTCACTCCAGGCCCAGACCACAAACTCGGGCTATTTCGTCGACGGTTACACATACCGCTACAGCCTCAACCCCGCCTTCGGCAGCGACAAGGGATTTGTCTCGTTCCCCGGCCTGGGCAACCTCAACGTGGCCGCACGCGGCAACCTGCACCTGTCGAGCGTGATATATACGTCAACGGCAAGACCGCCCTGTTCACCAACCCCAACGTCAGCGCCGCCGAGGTAATGAATAACCTCCACGACAAGAACAGCATCGGCGCCAACATCAAGCTCAACGTGATGTCGGTCGGTTTCAAGGCTCTGGGCGGCTACAACACCGTGTCGGTCAACGCCCGTGCCGACGTCAACGCCAACGTGCCCAAGGCGCTCTTCTCGCTGGCAAAAGAGGGCGTGGCCAACAAGACCTATGACATCAAGGATTTCGCCGCCCACGCCATGGGCTGGGGAGAAATCGCCCTCAACCACTCGCGCGACATCAAGGCCGTGCCGGGGCTGCGCATCGGCGCCACCGTGAAAGTGCTCGTCGGCATGGCAAACCTCGACGCCTACTTCAACGAGGCCGACCTCACCCTCGGCGAGAACGACTGGATAGCCCGCACCAACGCCGATGTCTATGCCAACTTCGGCAAATTCCAGTACAAGCACGATACCAACAAGGAGGGGCAGGAATATGTGTCGGGCGTCGATCTTGACGGCGACGGCAGCATCAGCCCCAACGGATTCGGCCTCAGTTTCGACCTTGGCGCCACATACCGCTGGCGCGACTTCAACTTCTCGCTGGCACTGCTCGACCTGGGGTGGATTTCGTTCAAAGACACCAAATTCGCCTCGACAAACGGCACACGAACCGTCAACACCGACGCATATACATTCAACGCCGACGACTCGGCGCCCAACTCGTTCGACAACGAATGGGACCGTTTCACCGACAACCTCGACAAGCTCTATCAGCTCACCGACAACGGCAACATCGGCACCCGCAGCCGCGCCCTGGCGGCCACGCTCAACATCGGCGCCGAATATGAGCTACCCTACTACCGCAAGCTCCACTTCGGTTTCCTCAGCTCGACACGCCTGGCAGGCCGCTACACCTGGACAGAGGCCCGTTTCTCGGCCAACGTCGCCCCCGTGAAATGTTTCTCGGCCGACGCCAACGTGGCCTTCGGCACCTACGGCACCTCGTTCGGCTGGATGCTGAGCGTGCATCCCAAAGGGTTCAACCTCTTCCTGGGCATGGACCACACCCTCGGCAAGGTTACCAAGGAGTTCGCACCCCTGAGCTCGAACGCCTCAGTGAACCTCGGCATCAACTTCCCCTTCTGATCACGCAGGCAACCTCCCCCTGCACACGCAGGTAACCTCTCCCCGTTGTTTCCCACACCGCGGCGCAGGATTCCGGCCCCCATCCGGCCGGCATCCCGCGCCGCGGTTTATAACCGATGATGCACTGCATATTCCTTAATATTATTCACTGCGAAGAATTTAACATATCTAATTTTGCAATATCAAACCTAATATTGTAAATTTGCAATGGATGTATATACAAAAGGTATATTATGCAATTATTTTGTATATATTCACAAAGAGTGCAAATATTTTATTCTTTCATTAATATCTAATCATATCACCTTGCTTATGAAAAAGGTTAAACACCTCTGCATGGCATTGCTGACAGCTATCGGTGCTACATTGACCGCCGGGGCCGAACAAGTAAGCCCCTACACGGTCGATTTCAACACTCCGATAACAACATCAGACCATGCCTTCAAGGTAGCGCCCAACTGGAAACACATCGTCGGCAAACACACCGACTCGTGGGGCGATACCTATTACATGTCGTACAGCTATCGTGGTGCGGGCGGACGCCCCGACGATGCGGGCAACAACACCGGCTGCCTGTACATCAGCTCACAGACAGCCGGAGAGTCGTATTACGACCAGAGCGCGGTCACTGACGTACTGGTGACACCTGTTGTGTCAGGCGACGTGACAATCTACGTGAACGCCGACTCATACAGCTCGTCAATGACCATCTACAACATCAATGACGACGGCACACTGGGCGACCAGATCGTGAAGTATGTCAACAACGGCTCGGATCCCGCCACTGCCCTCTCCACATCGGAATGGATAGCCGTGACAATCCACCTCGACGACCCCGCACGAATCGGATACCGCGGTGACCGCGTGGCAGTCGATGATTTCTCGGCCACCACCGCCACCATCGAGGCCGAGCCGGGCATGACACTGGAATCTGTGGTGCCCACCGAGACTTCCGGCACCAAATACTGGGATCAGCTCCCCGACGGTTCGGTCGAGATGCGCTACACCGTCACCGTGACAAACAACGGGCAGACAGTGCTTACCCCCGGACAGAAAAACTACTCGGTCTCGATTGTCAACACAAACACCAACCAGGCTCTCGGCACAACCCCCGTACCGCAGACACTTGCCATTGGCGAGACCTCCGAACCGTTCGACGTGGTGGCCACCATCACCGACGTCACATCGGTATGGCCTTACACATATTCGAGTCTCAAGGTGGCCGTACGCGAGAACCTCAACGGTACATCGGTGAAACGCGCCGACTCGCGCTACAACGAATACAAGTCTAAGTTCGTGTTCCGCGCCGGCGGCACAAGCTCCACCTCCTCCATCTCCACGTCGACACAGCAGGCTTTCGGCATAATTTCGGAACCTCTGTCGAAAACCTACGAGATTTATAACGACGGCGCCGCTCCGCTCACTGTCAAGAGTGTCACCGTTCCCGAAGGATTCACCGCCGAGGGCATCCCCGCCGGCGAGTTCACCGTGGCTAAAAAAGACAAACTCGAAATCACGATCACCCAGCCCGCCACCGCCACCGGAACATACGTGGGCGACCTGGTGATTGTCTACGACAACAACGGCACCGAGACCACCTACACTCTCCCCTTCTCAGCCTCGGTGATCACACCTGGCACATGGGTAGCCGATTTCAACAACACCGTGTCGAAACCCAAATGGCCCGAAGGTTCGGTAGCCGAATCGGGCGTGGCATACGAATACAACTATTCGTCGGGGCAGTATGAGCTTTACCTGCAGTCATACTCGAGTTCGGGCTACGCTACCGAGAACAACAAGTTCATCACGCCCAAGCTCCATGCCGAAGCCGGCGACGTGATGTCGTTCGACCTTGCCTACGAGGCCAACAACTCGCCCGAACAGGGCCTGAAGGTCTACCTCTCCACCGACCGAGTGAACTGGGGCGAACCTGTGGCCGAATTCCCATGCAGCACCCTGACCAGCTCGTTCCAGACAAAGACGATGACCATCCCCGAGGCCGGCGACTATTACGTGGCCTTCGCCCTGTGGCGTGTCAAGCTCGACAACATCGTCGGCCTGAAGAAAGTCGAGGGGATTGACCGCGACATATACTTCAAGACCGTGGACGTGCCCGATGAGGTGCAGTCAGGCAAGGTAATCTCGCCCGCTGTGGAGATCATCCCCGTAACCGGCCTCACCGCCGACGAATACAGCGTCAAGTTCTATGTCGACGGACAGGCTCTGGCCACTGCCAACACGGTGGATCTGGAGGCTACCGCCAAGGATGTGAAACGTTTCTATCTATCTGACGCCTGGACGCCCGAGGTCGAGACAAACACCACGTTCAACGCATACTTCCAGTTCGAGTTCACCGACGGCGAAGTGGTAAAATCGCCTGTAAAACAGGTGAAGGTCACCTACGAGCCCTGGTTCGCATTCTTTGACAAAGGCACCCCTACCGGAGCATACGACCCCACCAGCCGCAACAAAGCCATCGACTTCGGCCGCGTCAACGAGCTCGGTCTCAAGCAGGAATTCGAGATCTACAACCACGGCATGGCTCCGCTGACCGTAAGCTCGATCACCCTGCCTGACGGGTTCACCGCCAGCGTCACCGAGGCCACCGTCGCCGCCAAAGAGCGCCAGCAGGTCGATATCACCTTCTCGGCCACCGACCCCGGCACTTACAGCGGCAACCTCAGCATCGTGTGGGTCGACGGCAACGGCGAGAACCAGACCTATACTCTTGAGGTAAAGGGCGACCTGCTCGACACCACAAAATGGTACGCCTCGTTCGACGACGGCTCATCGACCGGCGCATGGCCTCTTGGCTCACTCTACCAGTCAAGCGTGTCAACATCAAACGGCGGCACGTATTCCGACCCCGACTGCTATGCCACATGTTACGGCTCGTCTGACAACATGCTGATCTCACCCAGACTGCATGCCCAGACCGGCGAGACTCTTACATTCAACGGCCGCATCTACTCTTCAGGCTGGTCTGAAGGCTCGATCAGCGTCTTCGCCGCCGCCACCCGCGATGACCTCGCGAATGAAGAGACCCGCACCATGCTCTGCTCCCTCTCGAGCGACACCGACGACGAGGCATCGAAGATGACAGACTCGTGGCAGACATTTACAGTGACCGTACCCGAAACCGGCGATTGGTATCTCGGTTTCGCAATCTCCAATCGCGCACAGCTCGACGAGATCTACGGCCTGACCGTCTGCGACGTGGCGCATGACTGGATGCTTGAGGAAACAGCCATCCCCGCAACCGCCATGCAGAACAAGCTCATCACAGCCTCACTGAAACTGCGCAACATCGGCCTGCGTGCCGAGGAGGCCGGCACATACACCATCACCGCCTTTGTAAACGGCACCCCCTGCCTGACCGAAGACACCCCCGAGCTCGCTGCCGAGCACTCGCTCACAAAAGCGCTGACTCCCGTCGAGTTCACATTCCGCTCGCCCAAGGTCGGCACGTTCCCCGTCTACGTGCAGGTGACCGCCGGTGACTACACCGTGGCCAGCGAACCCGTCGAAGTCACATTCACCGAGGAGACTGTTACTTCGGAGCTGGTTGCCGGCACCCCGGCATTCGCCTCGAACGGCAACCCCGACACCACCATGAAAGGCCTCTTCAACTTCTACGACAAGAACAGCACCGGCGTGGTACTCTATACACCCGCTGACCTCGGCCTTAACGGCGGCGAGAAGATCACCCAGATCAAGTTCCGCGGCCGCGTGAACGGTGACATCACCGAGAACTACTCGATGTATTTCGAGCTCACCGACGACACCGAGCAGGCACAGCCCGAACCCGGCGAATACGATGTCACCGGCATGACCCAGATTCTCGACTGGCCCGCACACCAGTGGACCGCCGCCGGTTCCGAGTCAGACCCCGTTGACGTGGTTGTCGCCGACCTCGCCGAGCCCATCGTTTACGAGGCAGGGAAATCAATCCGCATCGTGACTCGCGGTACCAGCGACAAGTACACCCGCACCCATCTGCTCGCATCAACCAGCACTGCCAACAACTGGGGCCACAGCAACGACAACCGCAGCACATACGAGAGCCAGGCATGGACTTCAGACAAGCTCCCTGTAATGTATCTCAGCATCGCAGTCGACCCGGTGACACTCTCGGGCAACGTGACCTATGCCGACGGCACTCCCGCCGAGGGCGCCGTGGTGCTCCTGGTAAGCGATGACACTGACGACGTGCAGTACGAGGCACTCACCGATGCCGAAGGCAACTATGAGGTCAACGTCATCCAGCACACACGCCCGTACTCGGTGAACGCTACGAAAGACGACCTCCGCGACTATCTTGACGAGTCCCTCACTTTCGAGGAGAGCCGCACCGCCGACTTCACTCTGATGCTCACCCAGCACATCACCAACGACAACCCCGCGTTCGTGCCCACCCCGGCCACGATACTCTCCGTCGACATGCAATGGCCCGCAGGCCTCAGCACCGTCGCACTCCCCTTCTCGGTTTCACGCGCCGTGGCGCTTAATCTCTTCGGAGCCGACGCCCTGATCCACACCCTGGGGAGCGACGACGGCGAGGGCACCAACCCCATCCCCACCGCCATGTTCGACCTTTACGAAGGTGACCTCGAGGCAGGCGTGCCCTATCTCCTCTACCTCAGCGAACCAGCCGACGTGCGTTTCTTCGCCAAAGGCATCGAACTCATCGCCGAGCCGGCCACCACAGAGACCGCCACGCTCAGGTTCACCGGCGTATTCGAGCAGACTCCCGTAGAGACCGGCATGTATGTGCTCGACGGCTGCAAGGTACTCACCGACGACCAGACCCCGACCGGCGACCCCGCTAATAACCCCACCGCCACCGAGGTGGCCCCGTTCCACGCCTATCTGTCGGCAGCCGACGGTGTTGAGCTCCAGGGTCTCCACTTCCGCACCACCAGCGGTCTGCGCGACGACTTCGGATATACAGGCATAGGTTCCGTGACGGCCGACCAGCTCGGCGACAACGCCATCTACAATCTGCAGGGCGTGCGCGTCACCAACCCCTCGACCGGCGTCTACATCGTCAACGGCCGCAAGGTCTACATCCGCAAATAACCTCATGCCGGCGTCACTGACCTGACCGGCACAGATCAAGGGCCACGGCGGCCAGCGCCGCCGTGGCTTTCAAAAGGGCCAAAAGCGCCCGCGCCAATGTGGCACCAATCATATCAAACACTAATTTTTTTTTACAACATGAAGAAATTTTATCTGGCACTGTTAGGACTGGCGCTCGCCGCGTCGGCACCCGCGCAGACCATCCTCGACGAGGATTTCGAGACCGGCAACACCGGCGAGAATCCGACTCCGGTGGCAAAGGGAGCCGGTTGGACGACTGTAAACAGCTACACAGGCAACGTCACCAAGTACAACTGGTACAATTACTACGACAAGCAGACCGACAGCAACGGCAACGTCATCTCGACAAACAACTACGCCAGCGTCACGGGGTCGATGTTCACGTCAGACACCGAGGGCCAGGGCCCGCGCGAGGAGATTCTGCTCACTCCCGAGCTCAACCTCAACGACACATACCAGCTGCAGTTCACCTTCGTGGTAAGTCCCATCAACTCCTACGACAATACACGCTATGACCTGCAGGTGCGCGTGGTCGAAAACGACAATCTCGCCGGTGCCGAGACCGTGTTCAGCATCCAGAACCAGAAGATGATGCGCGACGCCGGCATCACAGACTTTCCCATCACCACCTGGGATCCCCACACCGCCAGGATCGACCTGAGCGACTTCCAGGGTTCGAAGGTGAAGGTGGCTTTCGTCTACAAGATGCTTCACGAGACCGCCAACAGCCTCGACATCGACAATGTGAGCGTCAAGAAATTCACGCCTGCGACCGGCCCGGTGCCGACCCTCAATATGAACCGCTACAACTTCGGCAGCGTCTATGTGGGCGAGCGCGTGTACTCAGACATGCTTACCCTCACCAACACCGGCAAGGATGTACTCAAGATTACCGGAATCGATTTCCCCGCAGGCGTATCGGCCAGCATTGACCCGGCATCGGTCAACCTCGAAAGATACACCTCGGTCGACTTCCAGCTCTGCTACGAGGCATCCATGACCTCTGCCGCCTCAGGCAACGCCGTGATCCACACCAACGGCGGCGATGTCACCGTGGCTCTCAGCGCGTCGAAACAGCTCATTCCCGACGGCTATACCCTCGAGACATTCAACGACTACTTCCCCCCTGCCGGCTGGACCAATAATGGCTGGACGTGGAGCTCACGTCCTATCGAGGGCGAGCACAGCGCTCTGGGTTCGGGCGACTACAACGTGACCTCCCTGCGCTCGCCGCGCATAGACCTCACCGAAGGGGGCAAGCTGATATTCTCCTACTATAACTCATACGACGGCGAGACCGGCCCCGAGTACGACATCAACGTACAGGTGTCTTACGACGGCGGTGACAGCTGGGTCACCAAATGGACCTCTGACTGGCAGAACGGCCTCAACAAGATCCTTACCGCCGAGGTCGACCTCGGCTACGGCGACGACCAGTGCTACGTGCGCTGGATGTATCCGGCCGTAGAAACCGACGACTACGGCGCAGCCGAGCACTCGGCCTTCACGCTTGACCGCGTGCTGCTGCCCAACGTGGTAGGTGCCGACGGCGTGCCCACACGTGCCACCGTGCTCTCGCCCGCCAACGGCGCCACCGGCGTATATCCCAAGGATGTGGTGCTGACATGGGGCCCCGCACAGTTTGCAAAAGGATACAAGGTATATGTGGGCACCAACACCGAGGTCAATGACCTTGTGAACGGCGTAGACGTAGGCAATGCTCTCACCTACACCGTGCCTGTGTGCGACTACGAGACAAAATACTTCTGGAAGATAGTGGGCTACAACGACAAGGGCGACGCCACATCGGCTCCGCGATGGAACTTCACCACCCAGCCCGACGCCTCGGTTACCGATTACCCCTACGAGCAGAACTTCCTCTCCGAGGAGATTCCCACCGGATGGGCCCTGACCCGCAGCCAGACCTATGACCGCGCATGGTATGTGAACTCGATCCACAAATATGAGCTTGACGGAAAATCATACGGCGTGCTCACCTCGCAGTGGCTCGACGGCGGCGATTCCAACGCCGTCATGACCCAGGAGTTCCAGCTCCCCGCCGACAAGAACATGTACATCTCGTTCATCTGGGGCGACGAGCACCCTGCCGACCTCATTGTAGATCCCACCGGCATGGTGCAGAAAAACAACGTTGTGCCCAACAACGGCATCAGCTACAATAACTTCGACATCTATGTCGACGGTGCCTGGACAACACTCTCCACCATCTCCGAACCCCGTAATGATTCAGAAAAGAAATACTGGATCAACGAGAAGATCGACCTGGCCCCCTA
>CALJBF010000020.1 GCA_938027385.1 uncultured Porphyromonadaceae bacterium
AATGTATTCAATCTGGTGGTGTTCTGCGGCATGGGGTTCTCGTATGGCCTCACACCGCTTGTGGGTGCATTGTTCGCCTCAGGCAAGCGCCGTGACATCGGGCGGCTGATGCGCGCCGGTCTCAGGGCTAATGTCATCGTGGGCGTGTTGCTGTCGGCGATCATGCTTGTGGTCTATTTCTTCCTTGACCGCCTGGGGCAGCCTGTCGAGCTCCTGCCGCTGATAAGGCCCTATTACCTGATATTCCTGCTGTCGGTGATACCGATGATGGTGTTCAACGCTTTCGCGCAGTGGAGTTTCGCCGTGAAGAACACCTCCATGCCGATGTGGATTCTGCTCGGTTGCAACGCCCTGAACATCGTTGGAAATTATATGCTCATCTACGGTAACTGGGGCGCCCCAGAGCTGGGGCTTACCGGAGCCGGCCTGTCGACACTGCTGGCGCGTGTGCTTGCCCCCTTGGCCATCATGCTTATATTCCTCTATAAGGCCGAGAACCGCGAGTACCGCCACGGGTTTGCCGAGGCGGCACGAGTGCCCCGCGAGATGATGCGCAAGGTGGTGAAGACATCATGGCCGGTGGCGCTGCAGATGACGTTCGAGACCGGTTCGTTCTCGTTCTGCGCCGTTTTCGCCGGGTGGCTCGGCACGCTGTCGCTTGCTTCGTTCCAGGTGGTGCTGGTTGTGAGCACCCTCGGGTTCTGCATATATTACAGCATCGGTACGGCCATCGCCGTGCTTGTGGCCAACGCCACTGCCGCCGGAGGGCGCGCCGTGCGCCGTGTGGCAATTGACGGCTACGTGCTCATGCTCTGTTTCGCCACGCTGTCGTCGGCGGTATTCGTGCTGTTCGCCCGTGACCTCATGGGGCTGTTTACAGAAGATGCCGCGGTCATGGCGCTTGCAGGGTCGGTGATTTTCCCGCTGGTGCTATATCAGCTGGGCGACGCCACGCAGATCACATTCGCCAACGCCCTGCGCGGCACCTCGAACGTGATGCCGATGCTGTGGATCGCTTTCGTGAGCTATATCTGCGTGGGACTCCCCTCCGCCTGGTCGTTCGCATTCCCCTGCGGCATGGGTATCTACGGCATAATTCTGTCATTCTCGGTGTCGCTGTTCATGGCGGCGGCACTGTTCGTGTGGCAGTTCTTCAAGACAGCAAATAAAGAGATTCCAGACCCCGGGGCTGTCGGCTGAGCGCCGTTCATCCCCACCGGTTGAGATTATATATATTTACCTTTAAATAAACTATCATTATGGCAAAGAAATGGATCTGCACCGTGTGCGGTTACGTACACGAAGGCCCCGAGGCCCCCGAGAAGTGCCCCCTCTGCGGCGCTCCCGCCTCGAAATTCAAAGAACTTGACGAGGCTGAGGCCCTTCAGTTCGTGACAGAGCACGAGATCGGCGTAGCACGCGACACCGATCCCGAGATGATCAAGGATCTCAATACCCACTTCATGGGCGAGTGCACCGAGGTAGGCATGTACCTGGCCATGTCGCGTCAGGCCGACCGCGAGGGTTATCCCGAAATAGCCGAGGCCTTCAAGCGCTACGCCTGGGAAGAGGCCGAGCACGCATCGAAATTTGCCGAACTCCTCGGTGACTGCGTGTGGGATACCAAAACCAACCTCTACAAACGCATGATGGCCGAGGCCGGCGCCAACGCCGACAAGATGCGCATCGCCGCCAACGCCAAGAAGGCCGGCCTCGACGCCATCCACGACACCGTGCATGAGATGGCCAAGGACGAGGCCCGTCACGGCCGCGGTTTCGCAGGTCTTTACCAGCGCTACTTCGGCAAGTAATCAGGCCCCGCTCTGAAAACACAGGGAGCCGTGTCACGTCCGTGACACGGCTCTTGTTTTGTGGGTAGATGTAACGTATGTGGCGTATGTGACTTATGTGGCAGGGTTATTGTTTAGGTTCACATAAGTCACATAAGTCACATAAGTTACATAAATTACATAAATCACATACGCCACATTTCGCGCGACTGGCTGCTCACAGGGCCAGCCTCAGCAGCGATTCGGGGGTTTCAACGATGTGGTCGGCATAGGCGGCGCGCAGTTCGGCCACGGGGCGGAACCCCCAGGTAACACCCGCCGATTCCACGCAGGCGCGACGGGCGGTTTCCATGTCGATGCCTGAATCGCCCACATAAAGCACGTCGGATTTCGGGGTGGGGACTTTCCCAAGAATCTCGAACACAATCGAAGGGTCGGGCTTTACGGGAACGCCTTCTTTCTGCCCCTCTACGGCGGCAAACGTTATCCGGGGGAAGTAGTGGGTGATAAGCTCCTCGACCGCCGACTGGTATTTGTTCGATGCCACGGCAACCTTGATGCCGCGGGCCGTGAGGTCGGCCAGCAGTTCCGGGATACCGGCGTAGGGCACCGTCTGGTCAGCCATGTGGGCGTTGTAGTATTCGGTGAAGTAACGGCGCATGGTTACGGCGCGCTCGGGGGTGCGGGCGCTTTCGGGGAGCACGCGCTCAAGCAGGCGTGCTATGCCCGAGCCTACAAACCGCGGGTATGCCGAAATGGGGTGGGTGGGGAATCCGCACTGTACGAGTGCGTGGTTGGCGGCAGCGCCGAGGTCGGCGATGGTGTTGAGCAGTGTGCCGTCGAGGTCGAATATAACGAGCTGTTTCATGACGTGTATGGCTGTTGATTATGATGAACGCCGCGGGCGTCCGCAGGGTTCAGAACGGATAGCCCACCGAGAAGTGGAAGGTGGCGTCGCGGTGCCAGTTGGGGTGTATGATGGGCCATGGCTCCTGGTCGGCGGCAGGGTTGTGCGCCTTGAAACCGAGGTCGAAACGGAGCAGGAAGTATGTGAAGTCCATACGCAGGCCGATGCCGTAGGCCGCCGCGATCTCTTTGGCGAACCGCCTGAAAGTGAACAGGCCGCCGGGCTGGTTGGGATAGTTCTTGATGGTCCAGATGTTGCCGGCGTCGACGAAGATGGCCCCCTCGAACACCCAGAAAAGCTTGTTGCGGTATTCAAGGTTGAGAATCAGCGAGATGTCGCCGCACTGGTTTATGAAGTCCGTCACCGAATTGCGCGCATTGTAGGCGCCCGGGCCGAGTGTACGCACACTCCAGCCGCGCACGCCGTTGGCGCCGCCGGCATAGAAACGTTTCTCGAACGGAATCATCGTGGAGTTGCCGTAGGGGTAGCCGATGCCGAACCCGGCATGGAACGCCAGCGAGTTGCGCGGCGAGAAGGCGTGGTTGATGGTGTAGTCAATCTCACCCTTGATATATTGGGCGAACTGGGTGCCGAAGACCTTGTAGGCGCCGTTGCTCTTCTTTAGGCCGGCGATTTTCGAGATCGCATAGAGCAGGTTACCCGCGATTTCGCCCGAGGCTCTGACGGTATAGGTGTTTGTCTGGCGCTCGTGCCGTTCGGGACCCGACGAGGCGGGGCGGCGGTTGGTGTGATACCAGGTGTAGCCCATGCGCATGATCAGGTGATCTTCGTAGCTGTAGCGTAGCAGGGGGTTGTCGGGCGCGATGTTGTCTATGAAGTCCTGAGTGGAGCGCGGCAGGTTCACCAGGTTCAGGTCTATCAGGTCGAATGTACGGCGTGTGGTGTTCTGCCGGTTGGCCCATTTGTACTTCCAGGCGGCACCGGCGATGATGCGCGTGTACTCGGGGCGCTCCTGACGCATGAACGTGACGGCAAATTCTGTCGATGCGCGCATGCGGTTCTTGAAGGAGCGGCTCAGGAAGGGTGCCTCGAACTTGGGGAAGGTTATGCCCACCTCACCGGCGATCTCGGTATAACGGTCGTTTATGAGGCCGTCGAGGTTGCCCGACAGGCTTTCGTAGGCACCGCGCACCTTGGCGGTGAGCACCTCGCCGCGGTGCGAGAGGTTGCGGTTGGTATAGGTTACGCCGCCGCCGACACCGAGATCCCCCTCGGAATTGGTGCCCTCAAGCTCAAGGGTGATGTTCTGTTTCTTGTTGCGGCTCAGCAGTATGAAGGCATCAAGCAGGTTGGCCGTCGAGTCGGTGCCTGCCGGGCGCGTTATGATATTGACATAACGCAATATGGCCAGGCGGTTCATGGCCTCATAGGTGCGGTCTATCGAGGCTGTGGTGTAGATTTCGCCGGGCCGTATGAAACACTGCTCGCTGAGGGCGCCGGGGCGCAGGTAGCGGTCTTTGCCGTAGAGTATTCGCAGTCCGTCGCGGGTAACGGTGTCGCGTGCCTCGAAAGAGTATGCGCCGGTGTTGTCGTCGGGCGAGAAGTCGGGCACCAGATACACGTTGCGCCAGCGGTACTGCATGTGGCGCCCGGTGACGGTAACGGCCGAGTCGCCCGGGGCCGGATTGCGCACCTTCATGGTCAGGGCCACGCCGCGGTCGGTGGCCACGGTATCGGCCGTAAACGAGATGTACTCTTTCGTGAATGCGAAATAGCCGTGGTCGCGCAGACGCTCCACCACCAGGGCGCGCTGGGCGTCGAGCACGTTGCGGTCAAGGTTGCCGCCGACGGTCACCGGGAACAGCGCCGTGTCGGCCATGATGAGCCGTCCCAGTTCGGGGTCGTCGAACTCATAGCCGACGGTCTCGACCACGAACGGGCGTCCGGGCCTGAGATGATAGCTGACCTGCATCTTGCGGTCGCCGCGCGGCACGGTGTCAACCTCGACCGTAGCGTCGTTGTAGCCCCGGTTTATCAGCGCCAGCCGCAGCTGGCGCGCGCTCTGGTCGGTCAGGGCCGTGTCGAATATCACGGGCGCCTGTCCGATCTTGCGCAGCCAGCGGTTGAAACGGCTTGTGGAGTCGCGGCCCGACATGTTGTAGATGCCGAGTTGCAGACGGGCGAACCCCAGCACCTTGTGGTTCGGGGTCTGGCGCAGGTAGTTGTAGAGGTCAGAGGTGGAAACGCGCGACGAGTCGTCGACGATGATCTGCACCTTGTCGAGCAGCCGTTGTCCCTCGGGCACATGACGGGTCGAGCTGCAGCCCCACAGCAGGGCCGCGGCCACCGTCATAACCGCCCATTTCAACGCTCTCAACGTCTGACTCTCTCTTTTCCCTGACTCTCCTGTTTATTCCATGAGTTTGCGGTAGCGCTTGCGCGGAAGCTCTTTGCCGCCGTTCTGGGCCTTCTTGTAGGCCTCGTAGTCTGAGTACGAGCCTTCGTAGTAGACCACTTTGCCGTCACCCTCGAACGAGAGGATGTGGGTGCAGATACGGTCGAGGAACCAGCGGTCGTGGCTTACCACTACGGCGCAGCCGGCGAAGTTCTCGAGACCCTCCTCGAGTGCGCGCAGGGTGTTCACGTCGATGTCGTTGGTAGGCTCGTCGAGCAGCAGCACGTTGCCCTCCTCTTTCAGGGCCATGGCCAGGTGCAGACGGTTGCGCTCGCCGCCCGAAAGCACACCGATCTTCTTCTCCTGGTCGGCTCCGGCGAAGTTGAACTTCGACAGGTATGCGCGGGCGTTGACATCGCGGCCACCCATGCGGAAACTCTCGGTGCCCTGCGAGATCACCTGGTAGACGGTGTTGTCGGGGATGAGGTCGTGGTGGCGCTGGTCAACGTAGGCAATCTTCACGGTCTCGCCGACCTCGAAAGTGCCGTTGTCGGGTTTCTCCTGCTCCATGATCAGGCGGAACAGCGTGGTCTTGCCGGCGCCGTTGGGGCCGATGACGCCCACGATGCCGTTGGGGGGGAGCGAGAACTCCAGATCCTTGAACAGCAGTTTGCGGCCGTATGATTTTTCCAGGTTGTGGGCCTCGATTACCTTGTTGCCCAGGCGCGGGCCGTTGGGAATGAAGATCTCGAGTTTCTCCTCGCGCTCTTTCTGGTCCTGGTTGAGCAGGCGGTCGTATGACGACAGACGTGCCTTTCCCTTGGCCTGGCGGGCCTTGGGCGCCATGCGCACCCATTCGAGCTCGCGCTCAAGGGTCTTGCGGCGTTTCGAGGCCTGTTTCTCCTCCTGGGCCATGCGTTTTGTCTTCTGGTCGAGCCACGACGAGTAGTTGCCTTTCCAGGGTATCCCCTCGCCACGGTCAAGCTCGAGAATCCAGCCTGCCACATGATCGAGGAAGTAGCGGTCATGGGTGATGGCAATGACGGTGCCGGGATACTGCTGCA
>CALJBF010000021.1 GCA_938027385.1 uncultured Porphyromonadaceae bacterium
CTTCTGTCTAATTAAAAAATTGAATTATGACGAAATCAATAATATCAGGATTATTTTTGGCATGTGGCCTTCTGGCGGTTTCATGTACTCACAACAATGCGAAACCCGCGGATAACAATGACGGCGCACGCCCCGAGACTTTCGCAAGCGACGACGAATTTCTTGATTATATACAGAAGACACACCTTAATTATATGTGGGACGGTGCCGAAACCAACTCGGGTCTGGCACGCGAGCGCATACATCTCGACAACCATTATCCCGAAAACGACAGCAACATCGTCACCACCGGCGGCTCGGGTTTCGGTATCGCCGGCCTGCTCGTGGGCATAGACCGCGGTTTCATTCCGCGCGAAGAGGGTGTGGCGCGCTTGCAGAAGATTGTAGACTTCCTCGGCAAAGCCGACCGTTACCACGGCGTCTGGAGCCACTGGATCAACGGCGAGACCGGCCACACGAAACCTTTCGGCCAGAAAGACAACGGCGGTGACCTGGTAGAGAGCTCGTTCCTGATGTCGGGTCTGCTGATGACGCGCGAGTACTTCAAGAACGGCAACGAGGCCGAGAAGAAACTTGCCGCCGACATCGACAAGCTCTGGAAAGAGATGGAATTCGACTGGTACACCCGCGGCGGTCAGGATGTGATATACTGGCACTGGTCGCCCGATTACGAATGGGAGATGAACTTCCCCCTCGAAGGCTACAACGAATGCCTCATAACTTATATACTCGCCGCATCATCGCCTACACACCCCGTATCGGCTGACGCCTACCACAAAGGCTGGGCACGTTCGGGCGGCATCGTGTCTGATAAGAAAGCTTACGGTCTGCCTCTGGTGCTGAAACATAACGGCGCCGAGGAGATGGGCGGCCCGCTCTTCTGGGCACACTATTCTTGGATCGGTCTTGACCCGCGCGGTCTCAAGGACCAGTACGGCGACTATTGGGAGCTTAACAAAAACCACGCTCTTATCGATTACAAATACTGCGTTGAGAATCCCAAGGGGTATAAGGGCTATGGTCCCGACTGTTGGGGTCTGACTGCAAGCTACACCCCCGAGGGCTACACAGCACACTGCCCCACCAACGACCGTGGTGTCATCACTCCGACTGCCGCGCTGTCGTCGTTCCCCTACACCCCCGACGAATCTATGGCTGCCCTCAAAGGTTTCTATAAGAAGGGCGACTGGATCTGGGGCAAATACGGTTTCTATGATGCCTTCTCGGAGCAGGAGAACTGGACTCTGCCGCGTTATCTTGCCATCGACCAGCTCACCATCGCCCCGATGATCGAGAACCACCGCACCGGCATGCTCTGGAAACTCTTCATGGGTGCGCCTGAGATCCAGCAGGGTCTCAAGAAACTCGGCTTTACCTCACCAGCAATCACTCAGTAACCTCAGTAACTGACAAATATATGAAAAAACTGATTATCTCAGCCCTGGCTCTCGCCCTGCTCGCTCCCGCTGCTGGCGCGGCAAAGAAGAAGTCACGCGGCAAAGCCCCGGTGAAGGCCGCCATGCCGGCTCCCGGAGCCACCATGAAAGGCTTTATCGACACGCTGATGTCTGAAATGACGCTTGCCGAGAAACTCGGACAGCTCAACCTCCCCGGTGCCGACGACATCGTCACCGGTCAGGCCAAGAGCAGCAATATTGGCGGACGTGTCGTGAAAGGTGAAGTAGGCGGTGTGTTCAACATCAAGGGCGCCGCAAAGATCAAGGATCTGCAGCGTGTGGCCGTTGAGGAATCACGCCTCGGCATCCCCCTGATCTTCGGTATGGATGTGATTCACGGCTACGAGACAGTGTTCCCCATTCCCCTGGGCATGTCGATGACCTGGGATATGGATGAAATCGAGCGTTCGGCACGCATCGCCGCCATCGAGGCATCGGCCTCGGGTATCTGCTGGACATTCTC
This sequence comes from uncultured Porphyromonadaceae bacterium, assembly GCA_938027385.1. Taxonomy (GTDB): domain Bacteria; phylum Bacteroidota; class Bacteroidia; order Bacteroidales; family Muribaculaceae; genus UBA7173. The sequence continues at coordinate 1,921 of CALJBF010000021.1, forward strand.
GCCGATGGTCGACATCTCGCGCGACGCCCGCTGGGGCCGCGTTTCCGAGGGCAACGGCGAAGACCCCTATCTGGGCGCGCTCATCTGCCAGGCCATGGTCAAGGGGTATCAGGGCAATCTCACCCGTCCCGACGAAATCATGTCGTGCGTCAAGCACTTCGCACTCTACGGAGCTCCTGAGGCCGGGCGCGACTACAATACGGTCGACATGTCGCGCCAGCGCATGTATAACGACTATTTCCCACCCTATCAGGCCGGCGTACTTGCCGGCGCGGGGTCATACATGGCATCGTTCAACACCATCGACGGCGTTCCTGCCACCGGCAACAAGTGGCTTCTGACCGACGTGCTGCGCGAGCAGTGGGGTTTTGACGGTTTCGTGGTAACCGACTACACCGGTATCATGGAGATGATGGCCCACGGCATGGGCGATATGGAGGATGTGTCGGTGCTCGCCCTGAAGGCCGGTGTCGACATGGATATGGTGGCCGAAGGCTTTACCGGCACCATCGGCGGCGCTCTTGAGAAGGGCCGCGTGTCGATGACCGACGTTGACCGTGCCGTGCGCCGCATCCTTGAGGCCAAATGGAAACTCGGTCTTTTCCAGGATCCCTACAAATATCTCGACCTCTCGCGTGAGAAGACCGACATCTACACGCCCGAGCACCGCGCCGAGGCTCGCCGCGCCGCCACCAAGAGTTTCGTGCTCCTGAAAAACGAGGGTAATATCCTCCCGCTCGAGAAGAAAGGAAAAATCGCCCTCGTCGGCCCGCTGGCCAACACTGCGGCAAACATGCCCGGCACATGGGCTGTGGCTGCCGCATCTGACAAGTACAAGACCGTGCTCCAGGGGCTGAAAGACGCCGTGGGCGACAAGGCCGAGGTGCTTTACGCCAAAGGCTGTAATGTGGTGTCGGATCCGAAACTTGAGGCTGACGTGACCATGTTCGGCCGCGAGATGCGCGACCCGCGTTCAGAGAAAGAGATGCTTGACGAGGCTCTTGCCATCGCCGCGCAGGCCGACGTGATTGTCGCCGCCATGGGCGAATCGTCGGAATATTCGGGTGAGGCAACCTCGCGCACCGAACTTGATCTGCCTGACACGCAGAAACGTCTCATGGAGGCTCTTCTGGCCACCGGCAAACCTGTCGTGATGCTGAACTTCTCGGGTCGTCCGACCGTGATGACATGGGAAAGCGAGCATGTGCCTGCCATCCTTAACGTATGGTTCGGCGGTTCGGAGACCGGCGACGCCATCGCCGATGTGGTTTTCGGCGAAGTATCTCCCTCGGGCCGACTCACAATGTCGATGCCGCGCAACGTGGGCCAGCTCCCGATTTTCTACAACCACCTGAATACGGGGCGTCCGCTCCCCGAGGGCACAGACGAGTTCGTGAAGTTCCGCTCGTCGTACCTCGATGTGCCCAACTCGCCGCTCTATCCCTTCGGTTACGGTCTGACATACACCACATTCGATTACAGCGACCTGGCACTCTCGTCGAACGAGATGACTCAGGACGGCACCATAACCGCCTCTGTCAGACTCACCAACACCGGAAAACGCGAGGCCACCGAGACCGTACAGCTCTATATCCGCGACCTTGTGGGTTCGGTATCGCGCCCCGTCAGAGAGCTCAAAGGTTTCGAGCGCGTGACGCTGAAACCGGGCGAGAGCCGCACCGTGAAGTTCGACATCACCCCCGACATGCTCAAGTTCTACAACTTCGACCTCGTCTACGGCAACGAGCCGGGCGACTTCGACCTCTACATCGGTCCGAACTGCGCCCAGGGCCTCAAAGGCACCTTCACATTGAAATAACCGACCCTGAAAAACCTACCTGTTGTTCATAGCTATACCATATCAAAGGCAGGGACGGCGCCTGTGCGCCACACGCCGTGACGCCGTCCCTGTATATCAACAAATCCCACCGAAATTCAGAATCCGCGCCAATTGCGTATCACGATAAGAATCTTGCATTTTTATCACGATAGAATCTCTTTTGTTTATGTAACCGGTCGAAATCGGTAAAGATAGAATAATTTTTACCGGTTACTTGTAATTCAGGTCTTTTCATCACTATGAAATCTCTTTTCTGACGTTCTTGCACTGTCAATTCATGTTTTTGTAATTAATGGATTTATTCAGATGTCGTGCCTGTCTTTTGATGACGGAGGGCACGGGCATCAACCCTCTTTGTGATTACACAGTTAATTACTGAGGAAGTGCATCGCAGATGCACGATTGGTTCGGGGCTGTGCCGCAGTGATGGCGGTGCAGCCCCGTTTTTTTATGGCGGCGGGGGCAAAATCGGCAAAAAAATCGTAATTTTGTGCCGCGGTTCACAAAGAGCCGCTTTTTATGACCCATATACCACACCCAGCAGGCGTGAGGCCTGCCGCCGTACAGAATTACGCTTACAAAGAGAACTGGAAGAGTACGCAATGACTTCCGGTAAACGCCGGCTCCGAGCATAAGGGCCGGTTTCACTGCATTTCCGCCGCCCGGCAAGGTAAGCCGGTGGCGTGTGCGCATCCCTGAAACGGAGCGCATGACCTGATTCCATTTATCATCACATAACATCACATAAATCTTATGAACAATCACCGATTGCTCACAGGGCTGCTTGTCGCGGCCCTGTCGGGCGGCGCGGTGCGTGCTGTCGGGCAGACCGCCGAGGTCATGCCCATAGAGACACTGTTTGAGATTGCCGAGACAAACAGCGCGCAACTGCGGCCGTCGTTCGCCGCCGAGGAGGAGGCCCGGCGCGACATCAGCGTTGCCCGCAGCGGGCGCCTCCCCGACATAAACGCATCATTATCGCTGAGTTACATAGGCGACGGATTCACTACAAAACGCGATTTCTCCGATTATCAGAAGGCGCCGATACCGCATCTGGGCACCGGACTGGAGGTCAGCATCACACAGCCGGTCTACACCGGGGGTGCCGTGACGAAGGGTATCGAGATGGCCCGGCAGAAGTCGACTGCCGCGCGCTATGCCACGGAGCTGCAGCGCGACAATATCCGTTTCCGCTTGACGGGATTCTATCTCGACCTTTACAAATACCACAACCTGCGCGCCGTGGTGGAGAACAATCTCGCACAGGCCCGCAAGGTGCTTGCCGAGATGGAGGCGCGCCATGCCCAGGGGGTAGTGCTGCAGAACGACATCACGCGTTATGAACTGCTTGTGTCAGACCTTGAGCTGCAGCTTATAAAGATTGACAATACGCTCGACATCCTCAACCGTAACCTTGTGGTCACGGCGGGTCTGCCCGGCGGGACGGTCATATTGCCCGATACTACGATTCTCGAGCGGTCGCTCCCCATGGCCGGCGAGGGGTGGTGGCAACAGGAGGCGGCCTCAAACTCGCCCTCACTTCAGCTGGCACGCACGGGGGTCGACATCAGCCGCACCGCCGAGGCGATGGTAAAGAGCGAGCGGCTGCCGAAAATCGGCCTGCAGGCGGCGTGGAATCTCAACGGGCCTATCCTGGTGGAGATTCCGCCGATAAACCGCAACCTCAGCTACTGGTATGTCGGTGTGGGGGTGAGCTACAATCTTTCGTCGCTTTTCAAGAGCAACAAGTCGCTTGCCCGGAGCCGTGCGGCCACGCAGACGGCAATTGACCGCCTCGACGCCACGGCCGAAAGCGTCAGCCTCGAAGTCAGGGCCGAGCATATCAGGTATCTTGAGGCATACGAGGAGCTGAAGACACAGCGGAAGAGTGTGGAACTGGCCCTGCGCAACTACCGCACCGTGGCCACGCGCTATGTGGCCGGCATGGCGCTGATCACCGACATGCTCGATGCCGCCAACGCGCAGCTCGACGCCGAACAGCGCCTTGTGAACGCCCGCATCAACATTATCTACTATTATTACAAACTATTGTTCATCTCAGGTAAAATATGAACCACCGCAGTAAGAAAATAAAATCGTATGTAGTCTCGGCCGCCGTGATCATCGCCGCCGGCGTGTGGGTATGCGCCCGATTCGTGCATTTCGGCGACGTGGAGTTTACCGACAACGCCCAGGTAAAACAGCAGATCGTGCCGGTAAACAGCCGCGTGCAGGGGTATATCAGGGAAATCCGTTTCAACGAGTACCAGCCCGTGCACAAAGGTGACACGCTGGTAATCATCGACGACGCCGACATGCGTCTGCGTGTGGCGCAGGCGCGAGCCGACTACCGCAACGCCCTTGCCGGGCGCGACGTGGCCGACCGCAGCGTGGGCGTGGCGTCGGCCAATGTCGCCGTAACCGAGGCCTCTATAGCCGAAGCGAAGGTGGTGATGGAGATGGCCGCAACCGATTTCGACCGCTACACGAAACTGCTTGAACAGGACGCTGTGACCCGCCAGCAGTATGACGCGGCGCGCACCGATTACGAGGCCAAGAAGGCCCGCTACGAGATGCTGGCACGTCAGCGCTCGGCAACCTCGACCGTCGTGGCCGAGACACGCCAGCGCATAGCGCAGACCGACGCCGGCATCGAGCTTGCCGAGGCGTTGCTCGAGACTGCCGAGCTTACCCTGTCGTATTGCGTCATCACCGCCCCCTGCGACGGTTTTACCTCGCGCAAGGAGATTCAGGTGGGGCAACTCGTACAGCCGGGGCAGACCCTGCTTGATATTGTGGACTCGGCCGACATCTGGGTGACCGCCAACTACAAGGAGACCCAGCTCAGGCATATCGCACCGGGCAGTGTGGCTGACATCAAGGTCGACGCCATACCCGGCGTAACGTTCCGGGGGCGCGTTGTATCGCTGTCGAAAGCTACCGGTGCCTCGCTGTCGGTTCTGCCGCAGGACAATTCGGCCGGCAATTTCGTAAAGGTACGCCAGCGTGTGCCCGTGCGCATAGAATTCACTGACGACAATAACGCCGACGACATGGCGCGCCTGCGCGCCGGCATGAACGTCGAGTGCGAAATCCGCTACTGACATGGGTGACTGGCATGGTCCTCAGGGTCCTTTTGACATCCCTGACGTTCCCTCGTATGTACCCCGGCGCCTCAAGCCCTGGCTGTTCATCATCTTCGTGCTGATCATACAGTTCTCTGGGGGCGTGTATCTTGCCGCCGCCTCTGATATGGTCGGCACCACGGCCCTGATGCAGCAGGATATCCTCATGGCCGGATATGCCCAGCTGGTGGGCATGTCGATAAACTTTGCCGTGATGTTCCGCCTGAAGTTCAGGTTCTCGAACCGCGTGGCGCTTATGGTGTGCTGTATCGCGCTGATAGCGGCCAACGTGGTGTGCGCGCACACGGCCTCGGTGCCTGTGCTGGTGCTCACATGTTTCCTGGCCGGATGGTTCAGGATGTGGGCCACCTTCGCCTGCAACTCAACCATACAGCTGTGGCTCACCCCGGTACGCGACATGGCCATATTCTTCTGCTACGTCTATCTGGTGGTCGACGGCGTGATCCAGCTCAGCGGCGTGCTCACTGTCTACACGGCATTCTTCTCGCAGTGGGAGTACATGCACTGGCTCATGACCGGCCTGCTGACGCTGATGATGATAATGGTATGGGTGTTCGTCAAGCCCGTGAAAGGCCCGATGCAGATTCCGTTGCTCGGCATCGACTGGATCGGCGCCGCGCTCTGGAGCGTGTTCATGCTCTGTTTCACGTTCGTGTGCGTCTATGGCGACTATTATGACTGGTGGGAGGCGCCCGAAATCACCGCCGCCACACTAATCGGCCTGGCAAGCATGGCCGTGAATCTGTGGAGGGCGTCGTTCCTGCATCACCCCTATGTCTCGTTCGCGGCAATGAAGAACCGCAACGTCATCCGCGCCACGCTGGTCTATCTGGTGTTTTTCACGCTGATGGCCACCGAGCATGTGTTTGAGCACAGTTATGCCGCGGCAATACTCGGCTTTGACGAGACGAACATGATTGACCTTAACTGGTATGTGTTCGCCGGCATTGTGGCCGGTGTTGCGCTGACGTATTTCACTTTCGCCCTGCGTAAATGGCGCTACAAGACCATGACGGCCATCGGGTTCGCCCTCGCGGCGGTCTATCTGGCCTATTTCTATTTCCTGATAGACTATGGGGTAGAGAAAGAGATGCTTTTCGTGCCGCTGTTTGTCAGGGGCATGGCGTCGGTGATAATCTCTATTGTGTTCCTGACCTCCATAGTGCAGAGCGGTCTGCATTTCTTCGTATTCCCGCAGGCGCTGACGATAAACGGGTTTACCGGAGCCGTGATGGGTGCCACCCTCGGGCCGGCACTGATAGGGGAGTGGCTCAGCCATACCGTGGCGAAGAACGCGGCATTGTTGGGCGCGTCAATGACCGATTTCAGCACAGCCCTTGCCGGGCACCATGTGGGCGAGCTTTACGGTATGGTGCAGCGGCAGGCTCTCGTAGTGTCGATGAAAGAGATCTACGGCTGGCTGCTGATCATCGCCCTGGTTTCAGTGGCTGTGATCGCCGTGAGCTACGGGCCGATGCGCCCGTGGGCCATCTTCTCCAAATGGCGCACGATACGCCGTGCCCTCCGGTCGCTGGTGCGCCACGAGGAGCGCGAACGTGCCGAGAGTCTGGTGCGTTGACAGTCGGCCGGTGTTGGCGGCATCGGCGTTATTACATAAAGAAGGCCCGGGGCGTGCGCCCCGGGCCTTCGGCTTCTATGTTAGCCCTGATGAGGGCTGAAAGCTACCTTTTTTAATTTACAGTGAAAGGTACCTTTGAATGTATGTCGCGGCTCGACGAACCCACGAGGGCCTCGAATTTGCCCGGTTCAACCACCCATTGATGCTTGTCGGCATCGAAGTAGCTGAGGGCGTCGCGCGATATGGTGAATTTCACCTCGGCGGTCTCGCCCGGTTTCAGCGATACTTTTTTGAACCCTTTAAGCTCTTTGACGGGGCGGTCAATGGTCGATTTCAGGTCTGAGATGTAGAGCTGTACCACCTCTTTACCCTCGCGGTCGCCCACGTTGGTGACGGGAACGGTGACGGTGAAGGTGTCGTCGGCCGAACCGGCGTTTTTGTCGATGGTGGCTTTGCCGTATTTGAATTCAGTGTAGCTGAGTCCGTGGCCGAAGGGGAAGGTGGGTTTCAGCTTGTTCTTGTCGATAAAGCGGTAACCCACGTAGATGCCTTCGTTGTAGGGCATGTCCATGACCTCGTTGCCGAGCTTGTCGATGGCGGGGTGACCGGGATATTCGCCCAGCTTGTGCGCGCCGCACTGGTCGAGTGTGGCGTAGTAGGTGTAGGGGAGCTTGCCGCTGGGGTTGACCTCGCCGGTGAGCACATCGGCCAGGGCGTTGCCGGTCTCGTTGCCGAGATACCAGGCCTGCATGATCGATTTCACTTTGCCGGACCAGGGCATTGCCACGCCGGTGCCGCTGATGTTGATTACGGCGATGTTGGGGTTGGCCGCGGCGATGGCCTCGATGAGCTCGTTCTGGCCGTAAGGGAGGTCAAGCGACTCGCGGTCGGTGTCCTCGCAGTCCTGGTGGTTGCTCTTGTTGAGGCCGCCGAAGAAGAGCACGATGTCGGCGTCTTTGGCCACACGCACGGCCTCGTCACGCAGTTCCTCGGGCGAACGGGGGTCGTCGAGGTTCTGGCCGGTGACAACGCCGTTGTATTCGCCGGTGGGGTCACCAACGTATCCGCGGGCGTAAACGATGTCGGCCTTGTCGCCGATACGGCTCTTGAGGCCGTCAAGCGGGGTGATTTCATAGCGGGCCTTGAGCGACGACGAACCGCCGCCCACAGTCATCATCTTTATGGCGTTCTCGCCGATGACGGCTATTTTCTTCTTCCCGTCGAGGTTGAGCGGCAGCAGGTTGTCGCGGTTCTGGAGCAGTACCACACCGTCGGCGCCGATTTCGCGGCAGGCGCGCACATGCTCGTCAGAGCCCATCGAGCCGAAGGGACGGTTGCGGTCCATGGCGGTGCGCAGGGTCAGGCGCAGTACACGGCGCACTTTGTCGTCGAGTTCGGTGGTGCTGTAGGTGCCGTCCTGAATACCTTTGAGGTAAGGGTTGGCCAGGAAATAGTTGTCGTATGCGTTCGAGGCACCGTTCGAGAGGCCGTTGGTCCACGAGCCGAACTCCATGTCGAGGCCGCCCGAAACGGCGGTGCGGGTGTCGTGCACGGCACCCCAGTCTGAGATTACCGCGCCGTCCCAGCCCCATTCACCCTTCAGGATGTCGTTCATCAGTATGGGGTTGTAGCTGGCGTGTTCGCCGCGGAAAAGGTTGTAGCCACCCATGAACGACCAGGCGTCGCCCTCCTGCGCGGCGGCTTTGAAACCGGGCAGGTAGATTTCGTAGAGCGTGCGGTCATCGACGATAGGGTTGGATGTGTGGCGGTTGATTTCGTTGTTGTTGAGGGCGAAATGCTTTACGCATGCGGCCACGCCGTTGCTCTGCACACCCTGCACGTAGGGCACCACCATCTGCGAGGTGAGGTAGGGGTCCTCGCCCATGTACTCGAAGTTGCGGCCGTTGAGCGGTGTGCGGTATATGTTGATGCCGGGGCCGAGAATCACGCTCTTGTTACGGTAACGTGCCTCAGCGCCGATGCTTTTGCCGTAGAGACGGGCCATTTCCGGATCCCAGGTGGCGGCCAGGGCTGTCAGCGACGGGAAGGCGGTGCATGAGTCGTTGGTCCATTTCGCCTGGTCCCATTCGTCCCACAGCACTTCGGGGCGTACGCCCATCGGGCCGTCGGTGCACCAGATTTCAGGTATGCCGAGACGCGGCACACCGGGGGCGCTGAATTTGGACTGTGCGTGGATAATGTTGATTTTCTCTTTAAGCGTCATGCGCTTGAGGGCATCCTCGACTCGTTCCTCAATCGGTTTTGTGTCGTCGAGATATACCGGTGTGTCGGCAAAGACAGAAGTTGTCGCCAATAACAGGGGCAATCCCAGAAGAAATTTTTTCATGAAAAAGATCTGTATGAAAAGATAGATAATGCTGTAGTATCACAACGTATGCGTATGGCCATATATTGCGTGCGGCCATGCGTGTCGCGGGTAGTTTTTAGGCAGGTTTTAAAGAATCCAGGCAGGCTTTTAAAGTATGGAGTCCGGAGGACTCCTGTCCCCCGGAACTCCACTGCTTTACCTAAAACCTTATTGTATCTTTTGAACCTTGAACCGGGATCAGAGTTTCACCATGGTTATGGTGCCGTTCTCGATGCCGCCGGTCAGGTCGATTGTCACGCGGTATGTGGCGCCTTGCTCGAGCTGCACGCCGTCGGCAAGCTCGAAGTTGCCGCTGTTCTTGAGCAGCGATGCGGTGTCGCCTGCCATGCCGAGGGCACCCTGGCCGAACTCACCGCCCCAGCCGTTCTGGTGGAAGAACTTGAACGACAGGTAATCGTAGCGGTAGCGGTCGCCTGTCACCGAGCCGTGCTCGGGACCGGCTTTGCCGGTGAACTGGTAGACTTTGGGCGATACCTGTGCCAGACTGTAGGCTTTGCCGGGATCCCAGCCGAACTGCGAGTCGAGCGAGGGTGAGCCTACGCCCCAGCCCATCATCCAGAGGGCGCCCGAACCGTCGGCCTGCAGGGTCATCTCAGAGCCGTCGGCGTTGACCATCTGGGCCGAGAGAGTGCCGTTGAGCTTGTCGAGGATGACGTTGTAGTGGCCCGAAACGGGGAGGAACGTAATCTCGTAGGCATCTTCGTCGAAAGCGAAGAAGTCGGGGTCGTAATAGAGGGCGTCAAGTTCGGTGAACTCGCGGAAGGTCAGTTTGGAACCCTGTGTCATCTCTATGACGGCAGAGTAGAGCGCGTTGTCGTTGGTCGACATCTTCTGGCCGTTGAGGTAGATCGGTTTCTCCTCGAACTGCTGCTCGCCCTGGAACTCGGTGGTGAGGATGGCGTCGTTGATGCCCTGGGTAAGGTCCACGGTGATTACGTAAACGCCGTTGTCCTGCAGGGTGACACCATCTTTCAGGAAGAGGTTGCCGTCGTCGTGGCCGTTGACATCCTGGCCGGCGCCAACGCCGATGAGGTCAGACTGGGATACCAGGTTCTCGCTCTTGAGCTCGATGCCCCAGCCCATCTGGCCGAAGAACTTGAAGTTGATTGCGTCGGTGGCGATGGTCTTGCCGCCCACAACGGTAATCTGGTAGGTCTTCTCGCCCACGGGAGCCATGCAGAGGGCGTTCTCGGTGGTCCAGCCCACAGCGTTCGACAACGACGGATGGCCGATGCCTTCGCCGATGATCCAGAGGGCGCCTGTGCCGTCGTCGTTGAGCGTGGCGGGTTCAGTGCCGTTGAGCTTGTAGACGCGGAAATACTGGCGTTTGGTGTCGGCTATGATGCGGTAGTTGCCGCTATAGGCGTTGAATGTCAGCGAGCCGTCTTCGTTCTTGGTGAAGAAATCGGGGTTGATCCACCAGTCGCCGAAGTTGGGGAACCCGTCGGGGGTGATGAGGTCGCCCTTGGAAAGGTTCAGGTCAATCTTCGAGGTGGTCTCGTCGATGGCCTCCAGCTGCTGGCGCATCATCTTCTGCACCAGGCCCATGGGGACCCGGCAGGTTTTGCTCCGGGCCACAAAACAAATATCCCAGGAAGGGGGCACCTGCTGTTCCAGCAGGCGGTAAGCCTCCTTAATGAC
>CALJBF010000022.1 GCA_938027385.1 uncultured Porphyromonadaceae bacterium
GAAGAGGTCAAGAACAAGGTAGGGGATACCGCCAACGTCATCAAGGTAGATATCGACAAGAACGCCGAACTTGCCGCGCGTTACCGCGTGCAGTCGGTGCCCACGCTGATCATGTTCAAGAACGGCGAGGCCGTATGGCGCACCGTGGGCGTGCAGCAGGAGGCCCTGCTCACCGCCAAGATCTACGAGCACGCAAAATGACGCCGCCCCTGCGGCGCCATGTGACCTGAGAATAATAACCGGTCAGTGCACTCAACATATATACGCATGCATGTTCCCGCGGCCTTCAGAGGGCTCGTGGGGGCATGTCATGTGCTTTGTCTTATCTTAATATTTTAGATGTAGTGACTGGCTCAATCGTTTGACTATCAGAGTGTGACGGTTGAAAACAGTCTTTATTGCCACTACATTTTTCAGCCTGCGGTTGACATGCGCCCGGTTTTGGGGTAAATTTGCACTGAAATCAAACAATTGTCCCACACCCAAAATCTGAGCATGAACAAGCTTGCACTACTGACAGTAATATCGGCTCTGGCCGGTGCCGGCGCCGCCGCTGCGGCATCGTCGCCGTCAGAGGTGATTGTCGCCACCGACGCCTACCGCTGGCAGGGCGACACCATATTCCAGGGCGAATATAAGGCCTGGGCCGTGAGTCCCGACGAGATACAGTCGACCTACTCGGCGCGCCCCCACTATTTTATGCCCGTTGAAAAGACCTGGAAACGTAAGAACGACCTTTCGGCCTATCCGCGCCTGACCACCGGCAACCGTCTGCACCAGGCCATTTACAACATGGGCCTTGACGAGATGGTGAACGCCGTGGAACCCGACACCACCCTGCGTACCGGCAAGGAGTGGTCGGGCGTGTGGACGCGCGACGTCAGCTACTCGATAATCCTCTCGATGGCCTACATGCAGCCCGAGGCCTCGATGATCTCGCTGATGAAAAAAGTGAATCCCAGCGGGCAGATCATACAGGATACCGGCTCCGGGGGCGCATGGCCCATCTCGACCGACCGCATGATCTGGGTAGTGGCCGCTTACGAGATATACAAGGTGACCGGCGACCGCTCGTGGCTTGAGAAAGTTTATCCCATCGCCGTGCGCGCAATAGAGAAGAATGACCTCACCGTGATGAGCGACGCCTGCCTGATGAAAGGCGAGACATCGTTCATCGACTGGCGCGAGCAGAGCTATCCGCGCTGGATGCAGACCGTAGACATCTCGCAGTCAGAGGCCATGGGTACCAACATGGCTTACGTGGCTGCCCTGCGGGCAACCGCCGACATGGCGCGCATACTCGGCAAGAAGAAGGAGGCCGAACGGTTCACCGCGCAGGCCGATGCCCTTGCACAGGCCGTTCACGCCCGTTTCTGGATGCCCGACAAGGGGTATTACGGCATGTACACCTACGGCCGCGACAACCTTGTGATGAATCCGCGCGCCGAGACGCTCGGCGAGTCGCTGGCCATCATCTACGACATCGCTCCGGCCGACGCCGTGAAATCCATCTCCGAGAACAACCCCAACACCCCCTTCGGCGCTGCAATCTTCTACCCCCAGATAGCCGACATGCCCAACTACCACAACAACGCCCTGTGGCCGTTCGTGGGCAGCTACTGGGCTATCGCGCAGGCAAAGGCCGGAAACGAGGCCGGCACGATGGAGGCCATCGGCGCCATATTCCGTCCCGCGGCACTGTTCGCCACAAATAAAGAGAACTTCAACCTCGACAACGGCGACATCTTCACCGAGCTGAATTCGTCGAACATGCTCTGGTCGCTGTCGGGCAACATCGCCCTCACCACCCGCATACTCTTCGGCATACACTTCGAGCCCGACGGCCTGGTAATCAGCCCGTTCGTGCCCAAGGCGCTTGGGGGAACCCGCACTCTCGACAATTTCCATTACCGCGGCGCCACGCTCAACATCACCGTCAACGGCTACGGCGCCAACGTCAGGAGCATCTCGCTCAACGGTAAAGCCCTCAAACCGGGCGAGCTTATCGCCGCCTCGAAACTCAAAGGGGTGTGTGACATCACCGTCGACATGGACAGCCGGCCCATCCCCCCGATGAAACTCAACCGCGTGCCCAACCTCAAGGCGCCGCTCACCCCCGACGCACGCCTTACAGCATCGGCCGACTATGCCGGCCAGGGTGTGCCCGTGCTCAACCTGCTTGAGTGGAACCCGATAGAATACATCGGCCAGTATATTGTGCTCAAGGATGGTAAGGAAGTAGGCCGCACCCGCCGGACATCGTGGCCGGCGACCGTCCCTGGCGAATGGCAGGTGATCGGTGTGGCCGCCGACGGCACACAGGGTTTCGCCTCAGAACCGCGCTCTAACCGCGAATCTTTCGCAGTCGATTTCCCCGCCGAGGTCACCGAGCCCGTATCGGCCGAGATCTCGTACCGCCCCGCCACCCCCGTAACCGGTTATATGGGCAACGGCTTTGTCGAGACCGACCGCACTTCGGCACCCCCGACACTTGAGATTGATGTGCCTGCTGCCGGCCGTTACTCCATTGTCTGGCGATATGCCAACGGCAACGGCCCGGTGAACACCGAGAACAAGGCGGCCGTGCGCACCCTTGTCATCGACGGCAAGAAGGCCGGAACTGTCGTGATGCCTCACCGTGGCGTTGCCAACTGGGACGACTGGGGCATGACCAACGCCGTAAAGGCCGATCTTACCGCCGGGCGCCACACCGTGGCCCTCGAATATCTGCCTGAAGACGAGAACATGAACATCGCCACCAACCACGCCCTTGTTGACCGCGTGGTGGTGACCCTGCTCCCCGAATAACGAGAAAAGGTTAATGTAAAAAGGATAACAAAAGGATCAATCGAATGCGCCGGGGCTATCGTGTGGACAGCCCCGGCGTTGTACATTGTATTCCCGGAAGATGC
>CALJBF010000023.1 GCA_938027385.1 uncultured Porphyromonadaceae bacterium
GCCCCCACAAGATGCGTGCTCCGTGGCTCGTGGCCGCAGGCATCCCCGCCAAGTCGTCGTTCGGCGGCGCTATTCTGGGCATCCTGCCGGGCACCATGGCCATCGCCGCATACGGCGCCGAGCTCAACCCCGCAGGCGTCAGCATCAAGGCCGCCCGCGCCATCATCTCGGTGATGCAGAAACTTGACATTTCCATCTTCTCTTCAGCACGCGTTAAATTCGCCTGACGACCTTGATTCCTAAACAACATGCCCCGCGCCGGGAAATCCGACGCGGGGCATGTTGTCATTAGAGGCTGTCGGTTATTTGCGGCGGCTGAAGAGGCGCATCAGTTCGCCCACCCAGAGCACAAGCGATGTCGAGCCGATGATGATGGCCCAGTCGGTAAACTTCAGGGGCACAACATTGAAAAACTCGCGGCCAAGCTCTACGATGGCGATCTGCCCCACGAATATGGCCAGCACGATGAACGTGAACCCGGCGTTACCCTTGAAATGCAGTGCCGAGCTGCCTGTGGCGTATGCGCGGGCGTTGAACAGGTTCCAGAACTGCAGGAACACGAATATCGTGAAGAACAGCGAGAGCTCGTAAGGCGTCAGCCCGGTGTTGGCGCCGAAGGGTACGCGGACTATCTGCGTGAGCGAGTCAAGCTCGGTGTGCTGGAAATACCACAGTATCCCCAGCAGCAGGAAGAAGAAGAACGACCCGACGCCGATGATCGACGCCCACATGGGGCGCGACACTATGAACGCCGTGCGCGGGCGTGGCTTGTCGTGCATCACAGCGGGGGTTGGTGCCAGCGAGGCCAAGGCCATGGCGGCGAACGTATCCATTATCAGGTTCACCCACAGCATCTGGGTGACTGTAAGCGGCGACTGCAAGCCCATAAAGGCGCCGGCCAGCACAATAAGGCATGCGGCCACGTTGACGGTCATCTGGAAGAGCACAAACCGCTGTATGTTCAGGTAGAGCGAGCGGCCCCACATCACGGCGCGGCCTATCGAGGTGAACGAATTGTCGATTATGGTGATGTCTGATGCCTCCTTGGCAACCGAAGTGCCGTCGCCCATCGAGAGCCCCACATGGGCCGTCTTGAGCGCCGGGGCGTCGTTGGTGCCGTCGCCGGTAACGGCCACCACCTCGTTGTTGCGCTGCAGGGCCTCGACGAGGCGTTTCTTGTCGAGCGGACGGGCGCGTGCTATGATCTTCAGGTCACCCACGCGGCTCTGCAGCTCGTCGTCGGTCATGGCGGCGATGTCGGTGCCGGTGGTGATGTTGCGGTCGCCGTCGCCGGGGAGCCACAGGCCCACCTGACGGCCGATCTCGCGTGCTGTGGCGGGGGTGTCGCCGGTCACGATCTTCACCTTTACGCCGGCATCGAGCACCTCGTTGATAGCCGCTGGTACATCGGGGCGCACAGGGTCGGCTATGGCCACCACGCCGAGAAAACGCAGGTCAAGACTCTTCGCCGTCTCGCGCAGGTTCGCCAGATCAGGGCGCGCACCCGGCTCGAGACGCGCCACGGCAAACCCGAGTGTGCGCATGGCCTGGTTCTGATAGCCGAGCAGAAGGGCATCGACATCATCGCGTGACACACCCTCGGGCATCGTGCGGCAGAGCGACATCACGATTTCCGGCGCGCCCTTCACATAAAGGGTCTCGGCGCCTGTGCTGTCGCTGACCACAGTGGCCATGAACTTGTTCTCGGTCGAGAAGGGCAGTTCATCTACCACATCCACCCCCGATTTAAGCTTTGTATAGTCGAGTCCCTGCGACGCGAGCCAGAGCAGCAGCGCCCCCTCGGTGGGATTGCCGAGCACCTTGGGTTTCTCACCCGACACGGTCTCGAGCTGTGCGGTAGAGTTTACCGCTATCCCCTCGGCGATGACGCGGCTCAGGGGGTCGTCGCCGAGTTTCTGGCCGTCGAGGCCGAAGAAGTCGGTCTTGTAGACCTGCATCTGGTTCTGCGTGAGCGTGCCGGTCTTGTCGGTGCATATCACGGTTGTGGCACCCATGGTCTCGCAGGCGTGGAGCTTGCGCACCAGGTTGTTGGTCTTGAGCATGCGGCGCATCGACAGCGCCAGCGAGAGTGTTACGGCCATCGGCAGCCCCTCAGGCACCGACACCACCACAAGCGTCACGGCAATCATCACCGTTTGCAGCAGGTAGGCCATCAGGTGGCCGAAGTCGTGCGCCACAGTCGGGTCGGTGAAATACATTATCAGTCGTCCGGCCACGATGAGGATGCCGATGACATAGCTGACGCGCGAGATTACCTTGCCCAGACCGTCGAGCTGCTCGCTAAGCGGGGTTTTCACAGAGTCGTCGATCTGTGCGGCCTCGAAGACCTTGCCGTTCTCTGTGTGGTCGCCCACGGCGAAGACACGCATCACGCCGTGCCCCTCCATCACCTTTGTGCCGCGCATCACCTGGTTCGAGGGGAATGTGGCTTCGGGGTCAAAATCGTCGGGGTTGACGGTCTTGTGCGCCGAGGGCTCGCCGGTAAGCGTCGACTCGTCGACGTTCAGGCTGACGGCCTCAAGCAGTTCGCCGTCGGCGGGAATCTCGCCGCCGGTGTTGAGCACCACGATGTCGCCCACCACGATATCCCTTTTCGGGACTTCGGCGATGACGCCGTTACGCCATACCTGCACGGCCTCGTCGTCGCTGACCTTGTTGAGCAGGTTGAACTCCTTGTCGGCCTTGCGCTCGAAGATGAACCCGAGTCCGGTAGCCAGGAAAATGGCGGCGAAAATGCCTATCGGCTCAAAGAATACCTTGAACTCGCCGTCGAGATGATACTCATAGATTGAAATGCCGATCGAGGCCACCCCGGCCACAAGCAGAATTATGATCAGCGGTTCGCGGAATTTGTCGAGAAACAGTTTCCATGCCGCCCGGCGTTCCCTGGGGGTGAGCACGTTGGCGCCATGTTCGGCGCGGCTCTGCTGCACCTGGCTGTCGGTCAGCCCCTTGAATTGTTGTTGTGACATGCTTTCAGTAATTGCAAATATGAGCGCAAAGTTAACTATAATTTCACATTTATGACATTACAACAAATAACCCGCCCCCATATTTCACAAAAATTTAATGAGAGTGCGCCATAATGCACAGTCAGACCATCCGCACGCACATAATCCCCATTCCGAAAACCAATCCAATACCAGGGTCGCAATCGAACCGTAATAGGTTTGAGGTAGGTATTAATGTTGGTATTCATTGTAGGGTCGCTACATGTAGCGACCGCTTATCAGCTGGAGTTCAATTACATAC
>CALJBF010000024.1 GCA_938027385.1 uncultured Porphyromonadaceae bacterium
ACTGACATCCACAAGGGTGAGGGCGTCTGAAGGACGCCGATTTACATATGTTTTTGCATATCTCTATCAGTGTCTGTTGTTTATGAGATTAATATGTGTAAATCGGCGTCCTCCGGACGCCCCTGTTCTGTCGGGATTCAAGTCCGGGCACACCTCCGCCCTGCGGGCTACGGCGTACCCGGTTATGAAGAAATCGGCGTCCTTTGGACGCCCACATCTGCTAAGTTAATAGCATTGTGTAGCGACCCTACAATGAGATGCGGTAAACTCCCGGATGTTCAGTATACCAGGCGGTAGTATTCCGTGGTCCAGCCGAAACCGTTGCTCGGGGGGAACGAGATGGTGATCATGTTGCCCGCGCCGTTCATCGAGAATGTGCAGTAGAGCGAGTACGGGGGCTCGCCCACGGGATAGAATGTGAAGTCGAGCTGGTCGCCCGAGAGGTAGTAGTCAAACGACATCGACTCATACAGCCCGTCCCAGCGGCCTGTGCCGTCGGCATAGAAGGTGTATGTGTCGCCGCTCTGGTTCACGTTGTCCCATGTGCCGGTGAGGCGCATGCCGCCGTAGCCGGGTTCGTCATCGCAGGCGGTGAGGCCGGCGGCTGCCACAAGCGCCGTCATGACCATGATAAGCGTTAATGCTGATTTTCTGATAGCTTTAGACATGGGGCAGTTGTTTTTTGTGGAACGAGGGTGGCGTGGCGTGTTTGCCGACAGCCTCTTTCCGGGTTGCAAATTTATAGACAATTCCGGTCACGGGGTGTCTCTTTAGTTATTATTAACAAATGACAGCCCCGGATGGTTTCGCCCTGCGCGGGCAATAATGCCGCGAATCGCACGTTAAACAATTGATGAAAAAAGCCTTTTCACATATCGTGCGGCATTTCGTGCCGGTGTTGACGTTGCTGGCGGCCCTTGCCGCAGGCAACTCTGCCGTGGCGGCCAACCGCCTCAACGACAAACTGCTCAACCGCCCCTATACCGATTTGCGGCGCATGCACCTGGGTTTTTCGGTGGGCCTCAACACTTTCGGCATGAGCTTTCATCACAACGGCTTTGTGGGCCCCGAGGGGCAGACGTGGTTCATGTCGCAGCCGTCGTATTCGCCCGGTTTCTGCGTCAACGGCCTGTTCGCCCTCAGGCTCAACGACTATTTCTCGGTGCGCGTGACCCCGGGTATCTGGTTCGGCAACCGTGTCATCAATTTCCTTGACACCACAAACGGCACCGAGGCCCGGCAGGATCTGAAATCGGCGTATGTGGTTATGCCGGTCGAGCTGAAATTCGCCTCGCAGCGCATGCGCAACATCCGCCCCTATGTGGTGGGCGGTTTCGTGCCCGCGCTCGACGTGATGAAGAAACGCTCTGACTATCTGAAGACCAAATCGTTCGACCCGATGATCTCGGTCGGTTTCGGCTGTGACATATATCTGCCCTACTTCAAGCTCATCCCCGAGCTGAAATTCTGTCTCGGTTTCAGCGACATGATAAACCACAACCGCCCCGACCTGGTAGACGACCCTATGAAGACGGCTGTGGCCAACTCGGTGAAACGCGCCACAAACAAGATGATCGTACTCTCTTTCTATTTTGAATGACCGGCATCCGCAATCACCGGTCACAACTCCTGGATATCACAGTGAAACAGATGCCTCACAGACTTGCCTCAGTGATACGCCGCGCGATGGCCGTGCTGGCGGTGTGGGTCACGGCTTTTGGAGCCGCGGCCCAGACCGACGCGCAGTTCTCGCAGTATTTCGAGGTTCCCAACTATTATAACGCCGCGGCCATCGGCACCACCGACCTGCTCAAGATCCGCGGCGGCGCGCGCCTGCAATGGCTCGGCATAAAGCATGCCCCGCAGACCTTCCTGGTAGCGGCCGATATGCCGTTCAAGTTCATCGGCAAGCGCTGGGGCGTAGGTCTGGTGATGCAACAGGAAAGCTACGGCCTCTACAAGAACCTTAACCTGGGCGCGCAGATAGCTTACCGGCAGAAACTCTTCAAGGGGAATCTGTCGATCGGCGCGCAGATCGGTTTCGTCGACCAGTCGTTCAAGGGTACAGACGTGTTCATCCCCGACCAGGACGACTATCATCAGGGCTCTGACGACGCCATCCCCCAGCAGGACATACGCGGTAACGCGTTCGACGTCTCGGCCGGCGTGTTCTACACCCACAAGTGGTTCTGGGCCGGAATCTCGGGCACGCACCTCACACAGCCCTCGATGAAGATGAACGCCGAGTCGGGCGAGAACACCAGCGAGAGCAACTATGAGTTCACTCTGGGACGCACCGTTTATTTCATGGCGGGTAGCAATATTCCGGTAAAAAACACGTTATTTGAAGTGTTGCCCTCGGTGTTGGTGAAGTCTGATTTCACCTTCACGTCATGGGAGGCCACGGCACGGTGCAGATACAACAAATTCCTCACCGCCGGCATCGGCTACAGGTGGAAAGACGCGGTATATGCCGTTGTCTCGGCTGAGATCAA
>CALJBF010000025.1 GCA_938027385.1 uncultured Porphyromonadaceae bacterium
CATCCTCCATGTCAAGCTCGTTTTCGTCGACGTATGACTGCAGGTGGCGGGTGACTGTACCGATGGTTAGATTGCGCTCGGCGGCAATCTCCTCGCGCGACATCCCCTGGCGCAACATCTTCAGCGACGCCTCGCGGCTAGGCGCGGGTTTAGGTTTCGGTTCTTTAGGCGCTTTTGCCTTGCGTGTCCTTGCGGTTTTGGCCTCGTGTGCCGAATCAATGGCGCCGAGCGCCGCCGTCTGCTTGCAGTTGAGGTAATTGGCAATAGAAAACCCCTCGACCGCCAGCGATTCAAGCAGTCTGACGCGCGAGTCGCACGCATAGCGCAGATCGGCCACAAGCGTATGCAGACGCGACATCACTTTCTTGTCGCCCACCGAAACCGCTCCGGCCTCTTTAAGCGCCGGACCGACAAGCGCGCTGAGCGTGTCGGCAAAATAGCGGCAGCCGTCGCCCACACGTTTCAGGAACTGAGGCGTGCGCGTGGCCTCGGCCGACATCGTAGCCAGCAGAGCGAGCCATTTGTCGGCCACGCCGGTAACTTTGCTCCTCAGATTGTCGGCCAGTTCGGACTGCGTGGAACTTGCGGCGGGATAACTGTGCGACAGTTCGCGGGCGAAAAGCCGCCTGAGCGACTCCTGCACCTGCGTGATGTCAGAGAAATTGAACACCTCGCGCAACAACTGCGTACGGTAAGCCTCCTTGATGCCGTCGAGACACCCCAGGCTGCGGGCCGTGGCGGCATCCTGGCCGGCAATGTATTCTGAAACCTGCCGGTCATTGAGAATCGACTGGTCTGAGATCGGGGTGGCAAGCACTATCCCTTCGAGTGTGCGGCACCGGCTCAGCGCCACATATACCTGCCCGGGGGCGAACGACGCGCCGGCATCAATGACCACATGGTCGAATGTCAGGCCCTGGCTCTTGTGTATCGTCACCGCCCAGGCGAGTCGTAGCGGCAACTGCGAGAATGTGCCCTGCACGACGGTATCTACCTTAAGTGTCTGGGGGTCGACGGTGTATTTGGCGTTCTCCCACTGCTGCGGCACCACTTCGATAGGTTCGTCACGTCCGGGGCACACCACCTGCACGGCATCGTCGCCCATCGCCGCCACATGGCCGATCAGGCCGTTATAGAAACGGTCGCCCTCGTTGTCGTTCTTGATAAACATGACCTGCGCCCCCACCTTGAGACGCAGACGGTCGGCCGTGGGAAACGATGACTCGGGGAATGTTCCCCTCACAAGCGCCGAATATGTGCGCGCGTTGCCACCCAGGTTGGCCAGTGCCGTCTCGTTATACCGGTCGGCAAGCGCGTTGTGGGTGGTCAGGCGTATGTAGTCGCTTTTGTAGCCGGGATTGAAACCGGGGTTCTCGCGCGCCTTCAGCATCATGCGGTCATCAGGCGTGAGCACACCCTGACGCACATGGTTGAGCAGTGAGATGAATCCGCTGTCGTGCTGGCGGAACACCTTTGTAAGCTGGATAGTGACGTATGGGATTGCCGACAGTGCCCGCGACCCGAAGAAATATGACGTGCGGTAATATGGCGCCAGCAGGGCCTCGTCGGCCGGGGTCACCACCGGGGCGAGCTGCTGAAGGTCGCCTATCATGAGCAGCTGCACGCCACCGAACGGCAGGGAACTGCGGCGGTATTTGCGCAGTGTGGCGTCGATGGCATCGAGCAGGTCGGCGCGCACCATAGAAATCTCGTCGATCACAAGCAAGTCGAGGGCGCGCACGATTTTAAGTTTCTCTTTAGAGAACCCGTATTTATCGCGCAGGTCAGAACCAGGCACGTATGGCGACAGCGGCAGCTGAAAGAACGAATGTATCGTCACCCCCTCGGCATTGACGGCGGCAACACCCGTGGGCGCCACCACAATCATGGTCTTGGAGCTGTGGCGGCGCAACTGCCGCAGGAAAGTGGTCTTTCCGGTACCGGCCTTCCCTGTGAGGAAAATGCTCACACCGGTATGTTCCACAAATTCCCATGCGTTTCTCAGCTCCTGATTCTGTTCCATATTCGGGCGTATCTTTTCTGCAAAGTTAACGCTTTTTAGGTAATTTGAATGTCGTAGTTTTCAGAAGTTTTCATAAATTTGTAAACAGTTTACATCAAGTTGTCAGACCATGGCACGCTCTCCCGGTGCCGTTTTAGCCCCCGAATACCGAGGGACATCCGTGACCATGAAGTCTATAGCCATCTTGCATTACCAATTTCTTGCAATAATGAAATTACTTACATTTATGACTGCGGCCGTCATGCCGGCTATCGCCATGGCCGCACCCGCCTCTGTCACCAGCCCTGACGGGCAGCTGGTGCTCAATTTCGAGCTGCTCGAAGGTGGAGTTCCATCGTACAACCTCGATTTCAAGGGTAAACAGGTAGTAGCACCCTCTCGCCTGGGTCTGACCCTTGATTCAGAAAGCTCGCGCAACGACTTCACCAAGGCCGGCGCCAAGACCGCAGCCGACGCCCTTCAGCTCCGCACC
>CALJBF010000026.1 GCA_938027385.1 uncultured Porphyromonadaceae bacterium
ACGCTGTGACTCGGGAATCATCAGAATAACGGCCGTTTTCCACGATTATTACCCCGGAAGGTATCAGACAGGGCGCGAAATGAGTTAAATTATGTGAGGCTTCAAGGCTCTGACAGGCGGTTCTGGCTTTGCACCGGACTACTTAGCTTTCATGGCAAATTAAACACTGACCAACAATCGTTGAAGCTGTTTGCAAGATTTAATCCAC
Organism: uncultured Porphyromonadaceae bacterium; assembly: GCA_938027385.1. Lineage (GTDB taxonomy): Bacteria > Bacteroidota > Bacteroidia > Bacteroidales > Muribaculaceae > UBA7173. The sequence continues at coordinate 209 of CALJBF010000026.1, forward strand.
TGGCCTTATGTCGATTGGCATAATGGGAAACAGGCTTAGCAAATGCTAATTGCAAATTTATCACTATATTTTAAACTGACAAAATTTTAGTCATAAATTTTAACAAAGTTTCTCATTGTCATAATAAAGATGTACAATTACAGCAGTATATGTGCCGTATTTTCCACAACACTGCCCTATATGGCCGATGCCCCGCAGGCTGATACGGGCGTTGCCAATGATAGCGTGCCATAATGGGCAGGTATTCATTGTATGGCCGCGCTTTATTTTTCAGTGAATTTTAATGGCACGGATACAACAGTTTAACAAAATTTTGTAGTAACTTTGCAGGCAGAAAACGCAATTGGCGAAATTTTTCCTTAATTCATGCCCGCGTCCTCTCCTCTCGATCCCGCTGTCGCGCACTCACGGGGCACCTTTACCCGCACGCCGACATTATCACACTACACCCTGAAAGCCCATTATTATAAATATGAGTATTGGAATCAAACTGAAAAAGGGTTTCGACCTGCATCTTGCCGGCGGCATCACCGACAGCGCCCCTGCGGCGAAAGTGATGCCGGCACAGGTTGCCGTCGTGCCCGACGATTTCTGTGGCATCGTGCCTAAGACCGAAGTCCATGAGGGTGACACTGTCGCCGCCGGTGCGCCGCTGTTGCGCTCAAAGGCATGTGAGGACCTCAAGATCGTTTCGCCCGTCGCCGGGCGTGTCGTGGCCGTGGAGCGCGGCGCCCGACGCAAAATTGAGCGCGTGATCGTGGAAACCGCCCCCAATGGCGACGTAGTGAAGGTCGACATCAGCCGCATATTCTCATCTGCCGCCGAGGCCCGCAAATTCCTGCTCGGCTCGGGACTCTGGGCCATGACACGTCAGCGCCCGTATGCAATCGTCACCGACCCCGAGGCCACAATACGCGACATCTTCGTCACCGGTTTTGACTCGGCACCCCTGGCGTGGTCGAAACAGACCTTCACGGCCGACGAAATCAAGGCTCTCGAGGCCGGCGTGCGCCTGCTCTCGCTCGTCACCGAAGGGAAAGTATATGTGAGCCGCCGCGACGGCATCGGCCTGCCCGACCTGAAAGGTGCCGAGATGGTGGATGTATCCGGCCCGCACCCCGCGGGAACGGCCGGCCCGGTAATCGCCGCCATCCGACCCGTGAACAAGGGCGAGACGGTGATGACTCTTGACATCCAGACCCTGTGGCGCATAGGCTCGGCCGCCCTCACAGGCGTGGTGCCCATGACCACCACCGTTGCCCTGACAGGCTCTGAGATCACGAATCCCGGCCTTGTCGACACCGTGATCGGCGCCTCGCTGGCCGACCTGCTCAAAGGCCGCGTGGCCGACGACCACCGTCACCACCGCGTGATTTCCGGCAATGTGCTCACAGGCACCGCCTGCCCCGCCGACGGCTACCTGCGCTTCCCCTACACCCAGGTGGCCGTGATTCCCGAAGGTGACGACGTTGACGAATTCATGGGCTGGGCATCGCTCTCGCCGAAGAAGATGAGCACCTCGGCATCCTTCCCGGGGCACTTCCTGGGCCGCAAGCTCTTCAAACCGGACGCACGTCTGCTCGGCGGACGCCGCGCCATGATCATGAGCGGCGAATACGACAAGGTGTTCCCCATGGACATCCTGCCCGAATATCTCGTCAAGGCCATCCTCGCCAAAGATATCGACCGCATGGAGAAACTCGGCATCTACGAGGTTGCACCCGAGGATTTCGCCCTGGCCGAATATGCCGACACCTCGAAACTCGAGCTGCAGAAAATCGTGCGCGAAGGCCTCGACTACCTGCGCAAGGAGCTGTCGTGACACCCCACGCGACCATCATAAAGAAAAACATCAACTCACGATAAAACCTGACGCTTTGAAAGCTTTAAAGAAACTGATGGACAAGGCGCGCCCGGCGTTCGAGCCCGGCGGAAAGCTCCATGCGTTCAAGTCGGTCTACGACGGCATGGATACCTTCTTGTTCACACCCCGCGAGACATCGGCCTCGGGGGTACATATCCATGACAGCATGGACTCGAAACGCACCATGATCATCGTGATTGTGGCGCTGCTGCCCTGTCTGCTCTTCGGCATGTACAACTGCGGCTACCAGAACTGGCTGGCCGCCGGCGAGACAACATTCCCCTTCTGGTCAATGATGCTTTACGGTTTCCTGGCCGTTCTGCCCCGCATCGTCGTGTCATACGTCGTGGGCCTCAGCATCGAGTTCACCGTGGCACAGTGGAAGAAAGAGGAGATCCAGGAGGGATTCCTGGTGACCGGTATCCTCATCCCGATGATCTGCCCCATAGAGACCCCGCTGTGGATGATTGCCGTGGCTACCGCCTTCTCGGTAATCTTCGTCAAGGAGGTCTTCGGCGGCACAGGCTACAACATCTTCAATGTGGCGCTGGTGACTCGCGCGTTCCTCTTCTTCGCCTATCCGGCACAGATGAGCGGCGACAATGTCTTCGTATCAAAGAATTCAATCCTCGGCCTCGGTTTCCAGGCTCCCGACACCTTCTCGGGCGCCACTCCGCTGGGCCAGATAGCAGTATCGGGCGCGCAGTCAGCCACCGACCTGCAGACCGCCATGACCGACCTCTCGGGCAAAGCCATTGACCTGTGGCAGATGTTCGTGGGCCTGATGCCCGGCTCGTTCGCCGAGACCTCGACACTGTGCATCCTCATCGGCGCCGTGATTCTGCTTGCCACCGGCATCGCCTCGTGGCGCATCATCCTGTCGGTATTCGCCGGCGGCGCGGTGATGTCGCTCATAGCGCACTGGTGCACCACCCCCACCTATCCCGCCTCGTTCCTGACGGTGGGCGAACAGCTCTGCCTGGGCGGTTTCGCTTTCGCCGCCGTATTCATGGCACCCGATCCCGTGACCTCGTGCCGCACAAACACCGGCAAGTACATCTACGGTTTCCTGGTGGGCGTGATGGCCATAATCATCCGCACCTATAACAACGGCTACCCCGAAGGCGCCATGATGGCCGTGCTGCTGATGAACGCACTGGCTCCGCTGATCGACTACTGCGTGGTCGAGGCCAATGTGCGCCGCCGCATGCGCCGTCTTCCCGCCAACGACTGACAACCACTTCACCATACCAGACATATACAGAAATGCTGAACAAACAGAGCAACGTTTACACAATTGTCTACATCACAGTGATGGTGCTGGTGGTGGGCACCGCCCTGGCATTCACAGCCATGTCGCTTAAAGACAAACAGATCGAGAACGCCAACGCCGACAAGATGGGCCAGATCCTGCAGTCGGTGCACCTGTCGGCCGACCGCGCCACCGTTGTCGCCGACTTCGCGAAATACATCACGGAGCAGGAGGTGGTGAACTCGCGCGGCGAGCGTGTCGAGGGCACCGCCTTTGACATCGACGTGGCCGCCGAATCAAAGAAACCAGCCGACGAGCGCCTGCTCCCCGTCTATGTGTGCCAGCTCCCTGACGCCGGCACCAAGTACATCATCCCCCTCTCCGGCATGGGCCTCTGGGGTCCCATCTGGGGCTACGTGGCTTTTGATTCCGACGGCACCACAATTTATGGCGCGTTCTTCGGCCATCAGGGCGAGACCCCGGGTCTGGGTGCCGAAATCACCAAACCGGCCTTCACCGACCAGTTCAAAGGACTCTCGGTGATCAAAGACAACACATTCGTGCCCATAGAGGTAGTGAAGAAAGGCCTCAAGCCCGAAGGGAACACCGACTATGTCGACGGCATCTCGGGCGGCACAATCACCTCCAAGGGCGTGAGCGCCATGCTTAACGACTGCCTCACCCCCTACAAGGCCTTCCTTGAGAGTCTGCGCGCAGGCACAGCCCCTGCCGCCGGAGCCGCCACAGACGCCGCTGACGACACTGCCGTCACCGACGCCCAGGCCGAGGCAACCGATCCCCAACTTGACGAAACCCTTTAACCCGTCGCAGAAATGGCAGAAAAAACAAGTTACAAGGATATATTCTTCAACCCGTTCTCAAAGAACAATCCGGTAATCGTGCAGGTGCTGGGCATCTGCTCGTGCCTGGCCGTAACGGCCAAGCTCGAACCGGCCATAGTGATGGGTATCTCGGTAATCGCCGTGCTGGCGTTCTCGAACGTCATCATCTCGCTGATACGCAACACCATCCCCACCAACATCCGCATCATCGTGCAACTCGTGGTGGTGGCCGCGCTGGTAATCATCGTCAACCAGCTGCTGCTGGCCTACGCCTACGACGTGTCGAAACAGCTGTCGGTCTTCATCGGCCTGATCATCACCAACTGTATACACATGGGCCGTCTTGAGGCCTTCGCCATGGGCAACCGCCCCTGGCCCTCGTTCCTCGACGGCGTGGGCAACGGCATCGGCTACGCGCTGATACTGGTGATCATCGGTTTCTTCCGCGAACTGCTCGGCTCGGGCACCCTGCTCGGGTTCCAGGTCGTGCCCCAGTCGTGGTACGACGCCGGCTACGCCAACAACGGCCTGATGATCCTGCCGCCGATGGCACTCATCGTGGCCGCCTGCATCATCTGGGTGCACCGCGCGCGCAACAAAGAACTTCAGGAAAACAATTGACAAACCCCGACAGAATCCCGATAAATGGAAAACCTTAATTTGTTCATCCGGTCGATTTTTGTCGACAACATGGTCTTCGCCTACTTCCTAGGCATGTGCTCGTTCCTGGCCGTGTCAAAGAACGTAAAGACCGCTTTCGGCCTCGGCGTGGCCGTCACATTCATGCTTGTGGTCACCCTGCCGATCAACTATCTGCTTGAAAACCTCGTGCTGAAACCCGGGGCTCTCGTATGGCTCTCCGAGGATCTGGCCGACGTAGACCTCAGTTTCCTGTCGCTCATCCTGTTCATAGCCGTGATCGCCTCGATGACCCAGCTTGTGGAGATGGCAGTCGAGAAATACTCGCCGTCGCTCTACGCGTCGCTGGGCATCTTCTTGCCGCTGATCGCCGTGAACTGCGCCATCCTGGGCGGCTCGCTGTTCATGCAGCAGCGCGGATTCGCCAACGTCTGGACCGCCACCTGCGCCGGCGCCGGCTGGGGCCTGGGCTGGCTGCTGGCCATCACCGCCATCGCCGCCATTCGCGAGAGGGTCTCGACCTACTCTAACGTGCCCGGCCCGCTGAGAGGCATCGGCATCACCTTCATCATCTGCGCTCTGATGGGCATCGCCTTCATGAGCTTCCTCGGCATCAAACTCTAAGACAACTACCGCAATGATATTACTCGCATCAAACGCCCTGGGCGCCACGGTTCTGGCCGGCGTGGGCATATTCCTGATAATGACCCTGCTGCTTGTGGTGATTCTGCTGGTAGCCAAGAAATTCCTGGTAAGCTCGGGCAACGTGACCGTGACCATCAACTCAGACCGCAAGGTCGAGGTCGAGTCGGGACGCCCCCTGCTGTCGGCCCTGGCCACGAAGAATGTGTTCCTGCCGTCGGCCTGCGGCGGCAAAGGCTCGTGCGGCCAGTGCAAGGTGCAGGTCACCGAGGGCGGGGGTGAGATCCTCCCCACCGAGGCCGTGCATTTCACACGCAAGGAGATCAAAGACAACTGGCGCCTCGCCTGCCAGGTGAAAGTAAAGAACGACCTCGAAATCAAGGTGCCCGCGTCGGTGCTCGACATCAAGGAGTACGAGTGCACCGTGGTGTCGAACAAGAACGTGGCCACATTCATCAAGGAGTTCATCGTGGCGCTCCCCCCGGGCGAGCACATGGACTTCATCCCCGGCTCGTACGCCCAGATCAAGATTCCCCCCTTCAAGATCGACTACGACAAGGATATCGACAAGGCATCCATCGGCGACGAATACCTGCCCGCCTGGAAGAAGTTCGGCCTGTTCGACCTCAAGTGCGTCAACACCGAAGACACCGTGCGCGCCTACTCCATGGCCAACTACCCCGCCGAGGGTGACCGGTTCATGCTCACCGTGCGCATCGCCACACCGCCGTTCAAGCCGAAACCCCAGACCGGTTTCATGGATGTGAACCCCGGTATCGCGTCGAGCTACATCTTCACCCTCAAGCCCGGCGACAAGGTAATCATGAGCGGCCCTTACGGCGACTTCCACCCCATCTTCGACTCGAAGAACGAGATGATATGGGTGGGCGGCGGCGCCGGCATGGCCCCCCTCCGTGCGCAGATAATGCACATGACCAAGACCCTGCACACCACCGACCGCGAGATGCACTACTTCTACGGCGCCCGCGCCCTCAACGAGGTGTTCTATCTCAACGATTTCCTCCAGCTCGAGAAGGAGTACCCCAACTTCCACTTCCATCTCGCGCTCGACCGCCCCGACCCCGCAGCCGATGCCGCCGGAGTGAAATACGTGCCCGGTTTCGTGCACCAGGTAATGTATGACACATACCTCAAGGATCACGAGGCACCCGAGGACATCGAATACTACATGTGCGGCCCCGGCCCCATGAGCAACGCCGTGAACAAGATGCTCGACTCGCTCGGCGTAGACCCTGAAAGCATCCATTACGACAACTTCGGCGGCTGACGCCCCGGCATGTTGCCTTAGCACAGTTTAAATGCTGAAAATCACATCCAACGCTGATATCACCCGACTGACCACATTCGGCATCCATGCCGGATGTGGTTGTCTGGTTGAATACGACTCCCCTCAGGTCCTGATGGCGCTCGCCGCCGACGGTTGGAAACCCCGGCGCATGCTCTGCCTCGGGGGCGGGAGCAACCTCCTCTTCGCCACCGGTCACTATGACGGCACGGTGCTAAGAAACACCGACACGTCATGCAGTGTCATCGACAATCCCGACGGCACGGCCACCCTTGTATGCGGTGCCGGAGCCGTGCTCGACGATGTTTGCGCACTGGCCGCCTCACACAGTCTGTGGGGGCTCGAGAATCTCTCAGGCATACCCGGTACCGTCGGGGGCGCCGCTGTGCAGAACGCCGGGGCCTACGGCGTGGAGATGGCCGACGTGATCGACCGTGTGTTCACGTTCGACATCGAGACCGGCCGCACCGATGCCCTCACCCCCTCTGAACTCGACTACGGCTACCGCACGTCGGCATTCAAGAGCGGCCGGTTCGGCCCGTATACCGTAATCATCGGCGTGACACTGAAAGTCAGCCGCGACGGGCGCCCGTCGCTCGCCTACAAAGGACTTTCCGAGGCTCTGGGCGTGTCAGAGCATCCGACGGCACATGAGCTTGAGGCTATCACCCCCGCCGATGTGCGCCGTGCAGTGACAGCGGTACGCGACGCCAAACTCCCCTCCCCTGCCGTGACCGGAAGTGCCGGTTCATTCTTCAAGAATCCGGTCGTCACCGATGATGAATGGCGTGACGCCTGCCGGCTCAGCGGCATGGAAATCCCCGCGCACACTGCCCCCGACGGTCGCCGCAAGCTTTCGGCCGCATGGCTCATCGACCGGGCCGGGTGCAAGCCCCTGACAGTCGGCGGAGCCTCGCTCTGGCCATCACAGCCGCTGGTGATAGTCAACACCGACGGCCATGCCACCGGCGTGGATGTCGCCGCCCTGTGCGCTCAGGTGCGCGGCCGAGTCAAAGACACCTTCGGCCTCGACCTTACGCCCGAGGTGCTGTTCGTCTGACACCTCACCATAATCAAAATCAATTTTCACAACCGGGTCTATTCCAGTCAAACATCAAAGAAAGTGGGTTCATTTATCATAGAAGGAGGCCGCAAACTCAGCGGCGAAATCATCCCCCAGGGCGCCAAGAACGAGGCCCTGCAGGTCATAGCGGCCACATTGCTCACCCCCGAGCCTGTCGAGATCTCGAACATCCCCGAGATACGCGACGTCAGGAACCTGATCAGCCTGCTCCAGCAGATGGGCGTGCGTGTCACGCGACATGAAAAGGGGCACTATACGTTCCGTGCCGACGAGATTGACGTGAACTACATACTCAGCGACGACTTTGTAAAGCGCTGCGCCGCCCTGCGCGGGTCGGTAATGGTTGTCGGCCCGCTGCTGAGCCGTTTCGGCAAGGCATACTTCCCCAAGCCCGGGGGCGACCAGATCGGCCGCCGCAAAGTCGACACCCACATCCAGGGATTCATCAACCTGGGTGCCACCTGCGAGTACGAGGCCGAAAAAGGCGCCTACCTGCTCACCGTGCCCGACGGTGGAACACTAAAAGGCACATACATGCTGCTTGACGAGGCCTCGGTCACCGGCACCGCAAACATCCTCATGGCCGCCGCCTATGCCGACGGCCCCACCACCATCTACAACGCCGCATGCGAGCCGTACGTGCAGCAGACCTGCCGCCTGATGCAGGCCATGGGGTGGGATATTAAAGGTGTCGGCTCTAACCTCATCACCGTGGGGGGACGAATCGACTCACCTCAGGGAGCCACGCACCGCATTCTCCCCGACATGATCGAGGTGGGCAGTTTCATCGGCATGGCCGCCATAACCCGCAGCGAGATCACCATCAAGAATGTCAGCTACGAGAACCTCGGCATCATCCCCGAGAGTTTCAGGCGCCTCGGCATCACCGTGGAACAGCGCGGCGACGACCTCTACATCCCTGCAAAGGAAAGCTACGTCATCGAGACCGCCCTAGACGGCTCGATAATGAACATCGCCGACGCCCCGTGGCCCGGCCTCACCCCTGATCTGCTGAGCGTGCTGCTCGTCGTGGCCACGCAGTGCCGCGGCTCGGTGCTGATACACCAGAAGATGTTCGAGAGCCGCCTATTCTTCGTAGACCGCCTCATCGACATGGGCGCGCAGATCATACTCTGCGACCCGCACCGTGCCGTGGTCATCGGTCACGACCACAAGTTCACCCTCCGCGGCAACCGCATGAGCTCGCCCGACATCCGCGCCGGCATCGCCATGCTCCTGGCCGCCATGTCGGCCCGGGGCACAAGCGTCATCGGCAACATCGAGCAGATTGACCGCGGCTACGAAGACATCGACACCCGCCTCAACCAGCTCGGCGCCTCCATCACCCGCCTCTGACACCCCACATTCCCGCCGCCCTCTCACCCATAACGTAATGTATTCATTGTAGGGTCGCTACACAATGCTATTAACTTAAGGCGCAGTGGCGTCC
>CALJBF010000027.1 GCA_938027385.1 uncultured Porphyromonadaceae bacterium
AGAGCGTCGGATTCATAACCCGGAGGTCCCGAGTTCAATTCTCGGTCCCGCTACACAGAAGTTTTTTCATGGCGGTCTGTCGTTGAGACAGGCCGCCTGTTTTTTATACCCGCCGCAATATCTCATTCCGCCACACGATTTCACAATCTTTAATATCGCGGCACCTGCCGTCAGGGGCAATTTATCGCCGTTTCACTTTGCCGTTGGTGGCATTTTGTTTAACTTTGCGACACAATACCCCGCGGCAAACCTCTCTCAGAGCATTCCCCCACAGCTCTGCGCCCCGGCTTATCCAACGATTTCTTTCAAATTCGCCTGCATCGGTTCAACTACCTACCATGACAGATACTCCACAGGAATACAAAGAGATAGCCCCTTACGATGACTCTGAGTTCCGCAAGGAAATGAGCGTCCTTATCGAGGAACCCGGCTTTGAGAATGCCATCAGATATGTGATGCCCGACGCCGACTTCGCCGAGTTGAAGGCAAGCCTGTTGAAACTCAATACCAAAGAAGAGTTCCAGAAACTCGTGATGGTCAACATCCTGCTTATGCTCGAGAAAAAGACCACAGCCGGAGTCACAGAGACCGGCCTTGACAGGTTCGACCCGGCCAAAGGCGCTCTGTTCATCACAAACCACCGTGACATCGTGCTGGATGCCTCTTTCCTCGGACTCGCCATGATACGCCGCGGCCTCAGGGCTCAGAAAGTGGCGTTGGGCGACAATCTGCTCATATACGAATGGATTGAGAAACTCGTGCGTCTCAACAAAGGCATTATCGTGAAACGCAACCTGCGGCTCACGAAAGCGCTTGAGGCCGCCAAGCAGCTGTCGGGCTATATTCACTTCTGCATCTCGCAGAACAACGAATCAATCTGGATCGCCCAGCGCGAGGGACGTGCCAAGGACTCGAATGACGTGACCCAGGAGAGCGTGCTGAAGATGCTGGCCCTTACCGGCAAGGCCGACAACGTGCTCGGGCGCCTGATGGAGCTCAACATCATCCCCACCTCGATATCATACGAATACGACCCCACCGATTACCTCAAGGCCCGCGAGTTCCTGGCGCGCCGACGCGACCCCGAATTCAAGAAATGCCAGCGCGACGACCTGCTGAGCATGGAGACCGGTATCCTTAAATATAAGGGACGCGTGCATTTCTCAGTAGGCGAACCACTTAACAACAGCCTGGCCGCAATAGATCCGACACTCGACAAAGTTGAGGTGATACGCCGTGTCTGCGCCATCATCGACCGCGAGATACATCTGGGATACGAAATTTACCCGCTGAACTACATAGCATACGATACGGTGAACGGCACCGACATTTTCGCCGACAAATATACCGCCGAAGATGTCGCAGCCTTCAACCGCTACCTTGACGGTCAGCTCGACAAGGTCGACCTACCTGACATTACCCCCGATGAACGCACCTACATGCGTGACATCGTGCTGAACATGTACGCAAACCCATTGCGCAACAAACTGGCCGCCCGGGAGGCGGTCCACGCCTGACGGCCCCGACACACCTATGAGAGCGCCGATAGTATTGATGCTGTGCCTGCTGCTGTTCAACGCGGCGATAGACTGGTATGTGATGCGCCAGATCACGCACCGCGTGAAGGCTCACCGCCGCCTGTGGTGGAACATCGAGCTGTACTCGGCCATCGCCATAACCCTTCTGTTGGTCGGCGCCATCATCGTGCCCGCCGGCAAAGGGGCCGACATCATGCTTGAGGCAAAGACATGGCTGCTGTTCGGCTACCTCTCGGTCTACATTCCGAAATTCCTTGCCGTCGTGTTCGACCTGCTCGCATCCATACCGCGTCTTTTCGGACACCGGCGCATAAAAGCACTTACCGTTGCCGGCATAGTCATCGCCACGGCCTCATTCCTGGCCATGTGGTGGGGTGCCCTCATCAACCGTTTCAACCTGCAGACCACCGAGGTCACCGTGGAGATAGCCGATCTGCCCCCGGCCTTTGACGGCTACCGCATCGTGCAGATCTCAGACATGCACACCGGTACCTACGACACCGACACCACATTCATAAGCCGCCTCGTAGACAGCGTAAACGCCATCGGTGCCGACGCCATCATGTTCACAGGCGACATCGTGAACCGCGAGACATCCGAACTGATGCCTTTCACCGGCACGCTGTCGCGCCTGAAAGCTCCCGACGGCGTGTTCGCCATTCTCGGCAATCACGACTACGGCGATTACTACGCCTGGGACACTCCCGCCGACAAGGTGGCCAACATGCAGAAACTCTATGACGCATACGGCGCCATGGGTTGCCGCCTTCTGCGCAACGAAACCGCCTGGCTGCGCCGCGGCAACGACTCCATCGCCGTAATCGGCGTGGAGAATATCGGCGAGCCCCCCTTCCCCGTATATGGCTCGCTCACAAAATCATATCTTGATCTGTCAGATCCGGTGTCAAAGATTCTGCTGACCCATAACCCCAGCCATTGGGTCGACTCCATTTCCGGACACGACGAAGTGCGGGTTCCGCTCACACTTTCAGGACACACGCACGCCATGCAGATCGAGGTTGCCGGTGTCTCGCCTGCCGCCATGCGCTATCCCACCTGGGGCGGCCTATATGCCGATACCGACAGCCTTCACCAGCTTTACGTCAACATCGGTACCGGTACCGTGGGCATGCCCATGCGTCTGGGCGCCACACCCGAGATTACCGTCCTGACCCTCAGACGCCGCCGCTGATTCCCGCGGCCACATAATACAAGCGGGGATCCGCACACATCCCCCTCCCCGCCACACTCCTCCAATACCAGAAACGATATGTCACTCACAGCCACACAGATAATTTCGCGCGAGCTCAATCTTCCCGAAAAACATGTCTCGGCATGTCTCGGCCTTCTCGCCGAAGGGTCGACCATCCCCTTCATAAGCCGTTACCGCAAAGAGGCCACGGGCGGACTCGACGAGGTCATGGTCTTCTCCATACAGCAGAGGTTCAACGCCCTGCAGGAGTTTTTCCACCGCCGCGAATTTATCGCCAAGGCTATAGAAGACGCAGGCGCCATGACCAACGAAATCCGCCAGCGTCTCGACGCCGCCACAGAGTTCGCCGTCATCGAGGACATCTACCTCCCCTTCAAGCCGCGCCGGCGCACCCGCGCCCAGGCCGCCCGCGAGAAAGGTCTTGAGCCACTGGCGAAACTGATAATGGCCCAGCGTCTGGCAGATCCGGCCCGCAAGGCCGCCGATTTCACCGGCGACAATGTGGCCGACGCCGACGAGGCGATTGCCGGCGCGTGCGACATCATCGCCGAATGGGTCAGCGAGGACGAGCGTGCCCGCGAGTGGGTGCGCCGCGAATTCCGCCGCTCGGCAAAGATAAACTGCAAGGTCATAAAGGCCAAAGAGGCCGAGGCCGGAAACTACCGCAACTATTTCAACGTATCCGAACCGCTGGCACGCTGTCAGTCGCACCGCTACCTGGCCATGCGTCGCGGCGAGGCCGAAGGGTTCCTCAGGGTGTCGGTCGACATTGACGACACCCGCATGCTCGATTCGCTCAACCGCCGGTTCGTGCGCAAAGAGGCCACCCCGGCATCGGCCGACCTGGTGCGCCGCGCCGTGGCCGACGGCTACAAACGCCTGATACGCCCCTCGATGGAAACCGAGACCGCCGCGGACGCCAAAACCCGTGCCGACGAGGGCGCCATAAGCGCTTTCGCCGACAATGTGCGCCAGCTCCTGCTTGACGCCCCCTTAGGCAACAAGGTCACAATGGGCATCGACCCCGGATACCGCACCGGCTGCAAGGTCGTGGTGCTCGACGCCAACGGCAACCTGCTGTGCCATGATGTGGTCTACCCCACCCCGCCGCGCAACTATCTCATCGACGCGCAGAAACGCCTGCTGAAACTCGCCGCCGAGTATGGTGTGGAAGCCATAGCCATCGGCAACGGCACCGCCTCGCGCGAGACCGAACGTTTCGTGCGCTCGCTTGAATTTCCCTCGAAACCCGAGATTTTCGTTGTCAGCGAGAACGGCGCCTCGGTCTACTCGGCATCGAAAGTGGCCCGTGACGAGTTCCCCGACGAGGATGTCACCGTGCGCGGCGCCGTCTCCATCGCTCGCCGCCTGATGGATCCCCTGGCCGAGCTTGTCAAGATCGACCCGAAATCGATCGGCGTGGGCCAGTACCAGCACGACGTTGACCAGACATTGCTGAAGAAATCGCTCGACATGACGGTCGAGTCATGCGTTAACCTCGTGGGCGTGAACCTCAACACCGCCTCGCGCCAGCTGCTGGCATACGTTTCGGGCATCGGCGATGCCCTGGCCGCCAACATCGTGGCCTACCGCGCGCAGAACGGCGACTTCCATTCGCGCCGCGAGGTGCTGAATGTGCCGCGCCTCGGCGCCAAGGCATTCGAGCAGGCCGCGGGATTCCTGCGTGTGCCCGACAGTGACAACATTCTCGACAATACCGGCGTGCACCCCGAGCGCTATGCCGTGGTCGAGGCCATGGCCGCCGACGCAGGATGCACTGTCGACACCCTTGTGCGCGATACCGCCCGGCTGAAGAGCATCGACCTGAACCGCTATGTGTCGGGCGACATGGGTCTGCCAACCCTCACCGACATAATAGCTGAACTTGAGAAACCCGGTCGCGACCCGCGCGAAAAGGCCTCGGAGTTCGCGTTTGACGAATCGATCAACGACATCGAGGACGTAAGGGAGGGGATGGTCGTGCCCGGCATAGTCAACAACATCACCGACTTCGGCGCGTTCGTCGACATAGGCGCCCACGAAAGCGGCCTCGTCCACATATCGCAGATAGCGCAGAAACGTGTGCGTCACCCGTCTGACGTGCTGAGACTGCACCAGCAGGTGATGGTCAGAGTGATTTCTGTAGATCTTGAACGCCGCCGCATAGGCCTCTCACTGCGCGACGTGCCCCAGAACTGATCCTCCCCGCCTACATGTCACGTTTCATAGCCATAGGAATAGGCAGCAACACGCCCGACGGCGCGACACAGGTCGACGCGGCATGCCGCTGGCTCGCCACGACGTTCGCCGACGTCAGGTACTCGGAAAGCTATCTGACCCCCGGCGTCGGAGTGCGCTGTGCCGGCATGACCTACCGCAACGCCGTGGCCACAGCCCGCACCCCCCTTTCCGCCGACGAGGTCACCCGTCTGCTCAAGGAATATGAATCGTCGCATGGCCGTGTTAAAGGCTCAAAAGAGGTCACCATCGACCTTGACCTTGTCATTTACGACCACCGGGTCATCCGCCCTGTCGACTTCGCCCGCTCCTATTTCCAGCAAGGCTACCTGCCGCTCATCCGGTGATTTCCCATGTGTCTGCAGACGAATAAAGGGCCGCATCGTCGGATGCGGCCCTTCCTGTACGGTATTCACAAATACCGGCTTTTAACTGAACTAATCAGAATCTGACTTTGCGCGAGCCATTGCGGTCAACCATGATGAGTACCTGGCCATGTGCCGGATTGACAACCTGAAGGCCCTGCAGGTTGAAGAAAAGGGCATCTTCTGCGTCACCGGCGCCGACATGCTCAAGACCGGTTGGAACATCGTCTTCGCCCGTGCGTGTAGTGCGCGCCTCGGCAATCATCCATTTTGAATCATCATCGGCCGGCTGTACATACAGTCGTACCAGATAGTCGGCGTTGAACTTCACTCGCTGGCCATCATACTCGGCGGGGACGTCGCAGTGGTCGTTGAAAAGCCAGTTGCCGTCGTAATGCTGTTCGTCGCGGCACTCCTGGCAGGCCCAGCTGTCGACAATCGGGTTTGTGCCGAAATGGTGCACGAGTTCCATGCCGTCAACGCCGGCGGTTTGCATCCTGGCGGATTCAGTGCCGGGTGTAACTATGGCAAGCTTGCGCCATACACCGATTTTGTGCTGGTCGGCACCGGGCATATTGCCGTCGGTATAGAAAATCCTGTCGAGGTCGCAGGGATGCAGGGTTATGTCGGCGGTGAGCACATGCAGGTCCGAGACATAATGGTTGTTATGGAATACGGCTTTTACCGTCTCGTTTGATTCAAGCTCAAGGTGCGCCAGGCCCGGTACAGTCACGATGCGCGAGCCGAATGTGCCGCGCCCCTCGGTCTTGGTCACGATCTGGAAACTTGCGCCTTCCTGTGCGCCGCTGCTCTGCTCGACGAGCATGTCGCCTTCGGCTTTTGAGCCGTCACCCATGATGCTGATGGTCTTCCAGGGAATCCTGGCATCGGGATTCTCACGCGAAGGAATCTCGTATGACGTGATTGACTGCACCACAGGGACTGTCGAGCCATTCTCCTTGATGATTCGGTGGTTGACATGCTCGGGATTACCCAGTGCATAATGCACGTTGAGTGTGCCGTTTGCATCAAAGGGCGTCGAGGCGGGCAGTGAGTGGTCTGTGTCGGCCTGAACCTCGTCAAGCGTATAGTAGCCGTTGAAATCGATAGAGGGCACGACCATAGTGGCATGCACGGTCACAGGCTCGGGAGACTCCGCACCTTTGGTATCTTCGACAATGTTTACCTGTGAACCCAGGCCGCTTGTGGATACTGCAAGGTTGTGGTAAGTTCCGCCGTCCATTCTGAGGGTGTAGACATAACGGTCAGGCACACCGGGCACGCTCAGGTCGGGCGAATCAAACTCGTCGACATAGACAAACCACGATCTGATGCCGAGCACCTCGTTGAGACCCATGCGGTGCGATGTCCGCAGATCATAGTACAGTCTGGAGTGCTGGTTGGCATACACTTCCCGATAAGTATTCTCTGAAACCTCATAGTCGATGGTGCCGTACATCTCGCTGAGGTCAACGACACTGCCGTCAGCTTTAGTAACCTTGACGTCGCAGGCATAAGCCGGCTCGTCGATGTTGATGTTGCCGTCGTGAATCGACTCTACCCGCGTGGGCTGACCGATTTCAATTTTCGCAATCTCATTGCCGTCGCGATAAAGATGATATACGGTCGGGCCCGAGATGTTGAGGTCACTCTGCACTATTTCCCAACGTAGCGCCGTCTTGTAGTGGTTGCATCGGTCGCCGACATTGAACTCAGAGTGGATGTCGCCGCTGAGCGCCATGCCTGGAGCGGGATCAAAACGTTCGTTGAGGTTGAAAAGTCTGTCATAACCTTTCTCTGCCAGACGGTATTTTATGTCGCGGGGCACATTGAGCCAGCCGCGGGCATCGGCGCGGTCAGCACCGGTGTACTCCACGATATCGCCGGCGGCAAGGGGGGCATACAGCTCAGAAACGGCAGTCAGCGGCACATTGTCGAAACAGTCTGCCGAGACGGCGAACTGAGAACCTTCGTTGTATGAGAATATCAAATGGGAAAGCTTGGAGCACCCTGCGAAAACGGCATCGGCCGAAAGGTCAGTCGGAATACCGTAGGCCACTGTCAATGAATTGTTTCCATAGAAAGCACGGGCATCAAGCACGGTCTTGCCGTCGGTCTTGCCAGAATACTGGGTCATTTTCTGGCAACGTTCAAAGCCTGAAACGCCGATACGGGTAAATACACCCGGAGCCTGAAGGCTGGTCATGACGATGTTTCCCATAAACGCCGAATCGGGCACCTCGGTCAGACCGGCAAACTTATATGATTTTGCCGAATAGCAGTTGCGGAATGTGCGTGTACTTATAGCGGTGACCTTAGGCAGATTGAACGACGTCACATGCGCGCAGCTCTCAAAGAGCTGTTCGGGCAATTCGGTGATATAGTCGGGTGTGGTGACCTCTCCTGTTATGGCGCTGTTGCGGAATGCGGCTTTGCCGAGCTCGCAGACAGATGCAGGCCATGTGATTGACCTGGCGGCCGAGCAGTTGGCGAAAGCATAATCACCGACTTTGGCGGGTACGTCGGGCCAGCTGATCTGAGGCACTGCTGTGCCCATGAATACCGAGTCGCCGAGTTCGATTGTCCGGCGGTCAGAGGGTTCCCAGTCTACAGTGGCGAGCTTTTTGCAGTCGGCAAACAGACGTGCAGGCAGTTTATCCATCCAGCCGGGGATTGCGACGCTCTCAAGCAGTCCGTTGCCTGAGAAGAGGCCATTGCCGATGGTGATTCCCTCGCCCGATTCAGGCCAGATTACCTTGGTGATGGTGTTGCCGTCGGGACGTTTCTCCAGACCATCTGCGAGAAAAGAACCTGAGAAAGCCAGATCGCCCCACTCGGTCACTTTGTCAAACGGGGCTTTTGTCATGTCGAGCACGTTACCATCTTCAGTCCCGTTGTCGAGATCAAGACGGATACAGTTGCGGAAAGCCCGGGCTCCGATAGACTGCAGGTTTGCAGGCCATTTTACATTCACAAGATTAATCCAGTTCATGCAAATACCTGCCGGAATCTCGGTCATGCAGTCAGGGAAAACAATCGACTTTACCGATGTGACCCCGTTGAAGATGTTTTTGCCGATATTGTAGTCACAGCTTTCAAACTCAACCGCGCCGATTCTTGCGGCCTTGAAAGCATTGTCATTAATGACACAGTCGGGACCGACTTTCACGACATTGATAAAATATTCGTTATACGGGAGTGCCATGCCGCACCGCGTAAAAGCCTCTTCTCCGATATAGGTCACGGTCTCAGGCAGAGCGCCGTCTTCAAGTTTCAGCCTTATACAGTTCTGGAATGCCAGCTCGCGTATTTTTGTCGTTCCGGGGGC
>CALJBF010000028.1 GCA_938027385.1 uncultured Porphyromonadaceae bacterium
GGGCGCAACGGCTGGGACCGCATCGTGGACCGCACCGTATTCCGCGCCGACGCCACCATGAACGTCTTCTATGTCGAAAACATGCAGAAAGGCTCCACCGTGCCCAGCACCACCATCGGCGGCACCGGTTACAACGGCGCGAAATTCAAGATGTCGTGGATCTGGCCCTGGAAATGGTGGAACGAGTGCCGTTCGACCGGCACCGAGAAAGATGACATCTTCGACCAGCGTGCATGGGCCACCTTCAACCTCGGCATCATCGGCTACGACCTCACGCGTGCCGCGGCCGCCGGCCTCAACCCCGAAATGGCCAAGAACAAGACCAACTACGAGGTCTACTTCGAGTCGGCCAAGACATTCCCCTGCAACAACTTCAACCAGTATGACTGGTTCGTGCCCGAGAGCCTGCTCAACGGCACCTACACCCTGGTGGTCGACCTCGACGCCGGCTGCAACTCGGCCACACTGCTCCCCTTCGCCCCCAACCCCACGGCAAAGACCGGCAACGTCGACATACAGCCAGCATCGCTTGACAGCTATGCCGACATCGACCGCCTCTGGCCCGACGACACATACACCGTGCTCGCCGCCGCCAGCAACGGCCCCGTGAAATACCGCAAGTACAACGTGGCCACCGCCGAACTGGGCGTAGACTCACCCTCCGACTACTCGACCATCACCGACGCTCAGTACAGCGTTGACTACAACATCTATTACAACGGCGAGCAGCGCGCCACCTACTCGGGCGTTCCCGGCAGCGTGTCAGTGGCAGGTTTCCCCGTGGGCGAGAACGACTACGTGGGCATCCGCGCCAAATACACCGACGGCCGCACCCAGTTCACCTTCCACTCGAAATACTCGCAGGACAAGGTGTCGGTGACCGCACAGACACCCGCCCCGCAGATCGGCAACGCCAGCTCGATACAGTACGCCAACCGCGTTGAACATGACGGATGGTTCACACTCGGCGCATACTTCAAGGTGCCCGTCAGCACCCCCACTTCACTGAACTGGTATGCCGACTATGAGGTGACTCCCGAAGACTATACCGACGACAACATAATCAGCAAAGGCGGCGAACTCGTGCACGCCGCACATTCCATCAACCGGAACGGCCAGTACGGCTGGCTCAACGGCTGGGATTACTACACGGGGGGCACCTTCGGCGACTCGCACGACTGGTCGCACAAACTCTCGCAGTCCGGCGTCGAATGGCCCATCTATCTTGATGTCGTGAAGTCAATCGAGCACAAAGACACCTACACCGATGCCGACGGGCGCGCCAGCCTCCGCATGGACGCACACGCCATCTATCCCTTCCTCGTCGACCTCAACCCCGTGCCGGTGGCAACCGACAGCCGCCGGGCTCAGGCCGCAAGAAAGGCACACGGCATAACCGACGGCCACAGCTACCGGCTCACGTTCGTGCGTTCGAGCAGCAGTGCACCCGTCACCCTCAGCGACGTGATTACCGGTCTTGACGCCATTGACGCCGACGGCGCCTCAGGCCCCGTGACCTGGTACAACCTGCAGGGTGTGGAGGTACAGGGTGATCTCGCCCCCGGCATCTACATCCGCCGCCAAGGCAACTCAGCAGTCAAGACCGTGGTGCGCTGACCTGACAGCAACAGTTCCCACTTGCTCATGAAATGACAGCGGGGCGCCGTGTGGCGCCCCGCTGCTGTTT
>CALJBF010000029.1 GCA_938027385.1 uncultured Porphyromonadaceae bacterium
CCGTCAACATACGAGAACGAATAGCTGCGCAGCTTGTCGCCCATGAAGTCAATCTGCACGTTTTCGAGCAGACGGTTGGAAGATGTCAGATAACCGTAACGGGCGTTGTTGGCCTTCTGACGTTTTTCCTTGCTGCCTGTGAGGGTGACAACCGTGTGAGGTCCGTCGCTCTCGGCATTGCCCGCGCTGACCTTGGAAAGATAGATTGCCTTCGCAACCAATCCGCCGCGCACAGGCTCGTCAACAGCCGTGTATTCATACTCTATCCAGTCGCCGTGGGTCTCGACAACACGTTTGAGTTTCCATTCCGAAATCACCTCGCGGGTATTGCCGGAGAGGTCGGTAATTGTGCCTTTGAGCACCGCGCCCTCGCCGCCGTAGGTATATACCACGCCCTGCCTGTCGGTAACTTCCCAATAGTAATCGGCCGGGCTGCCGCCCTTGCGGATTATACGCGAGAAGTCGCCACCCTGACGGGTGTAGAACTGACGGTCTGACTTACGGGCAATTTTGTCGCCACGGTGGGCGACGCTCATCGCGCCGTTGTCATCCATCGTCGAGAGCATAGAGCCGGAGAGCGAGTATGTCTCGGTCTCGTCGGTCAGGTCATAGCGCGGAACACCCCAGCGGGTATCAAGCGTTATCGAGGGGACGGAAAGGTCCCAGCCCTGTCCGAGCCAGCCGTTGCCGCCATCGCTGTTGTAGCTTATTGCCAGTGACGGTGTCATGCCGTTTCTGGCCGGAGGCATCTCGAAAGCATATTGCAGATTGGCCGAGCCACGGTTGTTGGCCGTCGGAGGCGTGATGATGTTGAGTTTCGCCGTCGGGTCCGCAGCCTTGATGTCGTTCATCATGGTGGGGGCGAAGCCGTCGGTCTCGGGTGATTCCGGAGCCTGGATGACACCGTTTATCATGTCGGTGAAGTGGGTCGTCCTTGACTCCACATAGGCCAGCTCCTTGTTGACGGCTATACGGTCGAGAGCCACCCAGTGCTCCTGCTGCACATCGTAATAGAACGTGCGTATGTCGTCTTCAGTGTAACCGCTCGGAATCCTCGTGCGGTCGTAGCCGAGCCTTACGGTGGCACCTTCCTCAGAGAAATGGGTGCCGTGGGGCAGGAACCGGTATCCCTCGCCCTGTGCCGTGACATTCGTCATGGCGAAATCAAGTTCGGGCATATCGTCCTCGCCGAGCACCGACACCGACAGTTCGGTGTCGCGCAGCAGCGTACCTCCTGAGAAGGAGATGGCACCGCCGGCCACCGCGAGACTGTCAGCCTGTCCCTTGCGGAACGACCCTTTTACCGACTCGCCGTCAGGTATGCGGGAATATTTGTCCGCATCCTGCTCAGAGGCATGAGCCTGAGCCGACGATACGGCCGGTCTGCCTTTATCCGTTACTTTTTCCTGCTGTTGCGGAGAGGAATTGCCGCTTTCGCCGACTGCGATTCCCGGTGAAGACACGGGACTGTCGGCCTCTATGTTTATGCCGCTGCTCCCCGGCGAATTATTCGCCCCGGCGGAAGGCCCCGAAAGGAGCCACGCGCCCGACAAACCCACCGCAGAGAGTATGACTGTGGCAACGGCTATGCTGTATATCCGTTTCATAATCGGTTTATTATGTTGTTACTGTGTTGTTTCCGGTTATTTCGCAAGAATCTTCTGGGTATGTTCGCCCTCGGCGGTTATGGCCTTGACGATATACACACCCGCCATCGGTACTGTGAAACGCTTGGTCTTGATGTCGGAACCCTCCATCTCTCCCTCGAACACAAGCCTGCCCGATGTGTCGAACACCATGAGGGTGGCGGGACCGGAGTGGTCACGGTCAAGAATGGCGTTGAAGATGTGGGCCGTGCCGTCCTCTGAGTCAACAGTCAGGTTGCTGTTGCGGGTGTTGCCGGGATAGTCGCCGCCGGGGGGATCGGACTGGCCGATTACCACGGGCTGCTTAGGCTCGATGCCGTTGGGGGCAGACGGGTCACATCCGTTGCCGACATGGACTGTGTAGGTGACGGTGTTGGACTTGGGTGTCTCAATCTGCACATTGCCGTTGATTTCAAAGTCCTCGACAGGTGTGCCGTTGATTGTAAGACCGGTGATATGCGTGTCACCGCGACCGTACTTGATGCACATCCTCCAGAGGCGCAGGGTCCACGCGCTTTCTTTCATGACCTCCTGCCCGTTGTGATACCAGCGTACATATATGCCGCTGATTTTCAGTCCGAGCGTGTCGCCGGGCTTGATTTTAACTCCCTGTGTGAGACTCGTGTATCCCTTGATGATGAAATACGCCTTGTCGCCGCGCACGTCATAGCCCCACTGGGTTATATCCTCGGCCACCGAAGGCTCAGCGCCGATGCGGTACCACGAGCCGGTCTCGGTCACAGTCCACTCGACGTCGCCGCCCGTGAACCTGCGGTCGGTATGCGAGTAGGTCGAATACAACAGGTTGCCCTTGCCGTGGATGTCGTTGCCGCCGCCCTGCGAGACCGTCAGCGTGTATGTGCCGGTGGCGAGATTCTCTATACGGTGGGTCTTGCCCATGAAACTGCCGCTTGCCACGAGGTCGTCCTTGTTCATTCCGGCCACGCTGTCAACGGTGAGCGAATACTTGTATATCGGTGTGCCGATATTGATTCCTATGTCGATAGCGCCGTCTTTCTGGGGAACTCCGTCAAGACAGGTCGTAGGCTCGACGTCAACATCCGCGTCTATGCCGTCGAAGTATGCGAAGGTGAACACATCGGACCCGCTGCCGTCGGCATCCCACAATATATTGTGGAACATGGTTTTTCCACGCGAGATGTCAGGTGGGGAGCAGCGTACCATCACCGTGTTGTCGGTGTCGAACTGACCTTCTCCTGTGGGGTCAATCAGCATGACGGTACGGTTGCGGCTGTAATGGTAGAACTCCTTGTCGGGTGTCAGGTTGTGCGCCAGTTCAGCGAAATATCCCGTCTCCACCGCGCCGTTGGAGCGCACGGAGGTCAGGTACAGCGGATTGGCCGAGCCTTCCGCGCTGATTATTCCGCGATATGTCGAATTTCTCGCGTCTTCGGGAATGGCGACGGTATATGCCGCGCTTCCTTCGCCGTCAATGCGGAGATAGACAACCCCGTCGGAGAGCATGACCGATACATCCGCACCGCTCACATCGGTCGTGACATTGGCAGTCGCGGCCTCGCCGTTGGCTATCGCCTTGACACTGCCGTCACTGCCTATGCGGAATCCGTAAGTGCATCCGCTGTCGCCCGATTTGGAAAACCCGACATCAAACGTGGGATGTGACGAGGGGCATGGGAACTCTATCAGCCCTGTGCCGTCGGTCAGTTCGGGTGTCACCACTGATCCGGGGGTGTTCTCCTCCAGACTTATCACGTCAAGAAAGCCTTCCGGTGTCACGGCCATGCCCGTGCCGGTCCAGCGCGCTGCGGTGGTGTCGGCCACCGTCGGCATATTCGGCTTGACCAGCCATGTACGGTTCATTATGTGCCACAGGGTGTCGTTGGGAGAGGTGTAGGTCTCCAACGTGCCGCCGTCGTCGCCCCAGAACAGCGACAGCTTGTCAGGCATCGGATTTCCATGCTCACGGCCCATGACAAGGAGATGAGCCTCTGACGGAAGTCCGTATGAGTTGGACTTGTGGTAGCTGTCGTTCTCCGGCAGCGACGTGTAGAGGGGACCCTCCTCATAAGACGTGGCGGACATCGGCTGGAGGAAATCGCCGGCCTTGTTCCTTGAAATCGCCGTGACGCGGTTGTGATACACACCGGCGTCATCGCGGTCCCACACAAGGTTGCCGTCGCCGTCGAGATAGGAATCGTTGAGGGTGACACCGTATTTCATGGCGAGATAGCTCTCGGCCTTTCTTCTCTCGCCGGGAGTGAGTATGCGGTTATACACCAGCAGCTCGGGGGAATATCCCTCAAACCCCTTGTTGTCGAAGTTGGAAGTGTCGAACGGGCCGTTGAAATGCCCGTCTGATGATGAATACGCGCCGCCGATTGTCAACGTGCCGCCGGGACCGCCCCATACGGACGTGTTCGGATTGGCCGCCCGGTAATAGGTAAGCACCTTTGTGGCGTGTTCCTTGAAAATGTTTTCAGGTATGGAGTCTTTCCCTGTGTAAAGCAGATCCTCGCCGTGGGTGTCCCCGTAGTCCAGAGGCTCTATGCTGCCGGGCCGCACAATCCGGTCGCTGGTGACGAGACTGCCGCCTCCGTCACCGCTTGCGACCCCATAGACAACCCCCTCGGTCGTGAACGTGTAAGGCGCGAACACCCCGATAATCGTGCCTTGGATGAGTGACGAACGACGCAGCTCGCTCCATTTCGGGGTGTCACCTTTCGAGAAGTCGAGTGCCGGATTGAAATTCAGTGACTTGAGCAGGGTCCTGTCCTGTGTGAACACATAGGAGCCTGAAACCCTGTTCTGGGCATACTGCACCACCGAGTCGCCCGAGAAGTCGAGCCATTGGTAGCGTCCCTGTAGGTTGTCCGTTATCGGTACGGCCTTGAACCATGCGTCAACTCCCTCGACACCGCCCGGAGAGCGGGCAAGGAGCAACAGCGCAGACAAACCACACAGGCCTGAAAAGAGTAGCACTTTTTTCATAAGCAAGTGATGTTAGGGGGTCGTACATTTGTACGGTTAATTATTTTTGAATAAATTTATCTTCAAATATC
>CALJBF010000030.1 GCA_938027385.1 uncultured Porphyromonadaceae bacterium
GTGCAACCGCAGGCGCCGCGTCATACCCGGGGTATGCCGCGGCGCGGCTTATCTTATTGTACATCTGAGGCGCCCCGTGCGCCGGGAACACCGGTTATGCCTCGGGGGCTGCTGATGCCCTGGTCAGGCCTCTGCCGGAGTTTCGGAGGCGGCTTTCTTGGCGGCTGCCTTTTTGGCGGGAGCTTTGGCCGCTTTCTTGGCAGCGGGTTTCTTCTCGGCTTTTTCTGCTTTCTTCCCGTCCTTCTTGGCGGGTTTCTTCTCGGCGGGAGCGGCCTCGGCCTTCTGGCGCAGCAGATGCTCCTCGTTGAAGTGCTCAAGATCGGTGCGGTACGAGTTCACCTCTTTCTGCAGGGTAGCGATCTCTTCGGCCTGGTTGCGGATGGTGGTGAGCAGGCCGTTGAGCTCTTCGTTGTCGACCGACATCGGGTACTGGTCCTCGACACGCACGATGAAGTCAGAGAGCACGTTCATGTAGTTGGTGAACGCCTGGTATGGTGTCTCGTAGGGCGAGAAGTTGGCGTGTGCCGACCCGTCGGCGAAATGTTTCGTCGACATGTAATAGAAATGGTCGGCCGACTGTATGCGGCCCCAGTCCTGCTTGAGCATGCGGTTGTCGCAGAGGCGCACGCGTTCGGCCACCGAGTAGAGTTTGTCGAACGCCTCGTTCTGCAGGCGGTTGCCCAGCCATGCCGAGGTGTCGCGGGCCTCGTCGGTCCACGAGATGGAATGCACGATCGAGAGTTCGGCCACAGGCTTGAAGAGCTTGATGGCCTCTGAGGGTGTCACGAACTGCACGCCACGCTCTGCGGCGAAACGGGGCAGAGCCTCCAGGAACTGGAAGATGCCGGTCTCGCGCTGCTGGAAACCGCCGAAGGTCTCAAGGTTCATGAACAGGTTGAAGATCTGCTCCTCCTGCGGGGTGTCGGCGATCCACGAGATGTATTTGTCGGCGGTGAGGGGGTACTCGTTCCACGACGTGTCAGAGAAACGGTTCGAGATGTCGTCAGAGAGCTTGTCGTTCTTCAGCAGCAGTTTCAGCTTGGGAGCCGACGCGGCCGAGTATACATAGTTGGGCGATTTCCAGCCCAGGATATGCTTGGCACCCTCGGTGATGCATCCCTTGAATCCCATGTCGAGAATCTGGGGGGCGAGTTCGTCAGAGTAGATCAGCTCGGTGTTGCGGAACACCTTGGGTGTCACGCCCAGCAGGCTGTGGATCTTCTCGCGGTGCAGGTCAACCTGCAGACGGAACTCCTCGGGGTCGGTGAGCGATGCCAGCGAGTGGTCGTAGGTCTCGGCCAGGAACTCGCACGAGCCGGTCTTGGCCAGCTTGCGCAGCAGGTCCACGAACTCGGGCACATACTGCTCGCACTGCTCAAGAGCCACGCCCGAGATCGACAGGGCGCACTTGAAGGCACCCTTGGTCTCCTCGATCATGCGCAGCAGCGATTCTGCGGCGGGGATGTATGAGTTGTGTGCCACGCGGGTGATGATGTCGTCGTTGGCGAAGTCATCGTAATAGTAGTGGTCGTTGCCGATGTCGAAGAAACGGTAGCGTTTCAGACGGAACGGCTGGTGTATCTGGAAATAGAAGCAGATGGCTTTCATTTTTATCGTGTTTGGGTGGTTTGGGTGTTGCTGTGTGGTTTGTTTTCACGGGGTGCGTGCGGTTCAGCGGCCGAGCACCTTGTTGTATATGTCGATGACTTTCTGTCCGGCCTTGTCCCAGGTAATCTGGTTCACCTCGCGCAGACCTTCGTCGCGCAGGCTCTGGTACATCGCCGGGTAGTTGATGATCGAGTAGATGGCGTCGGCCATGGCGTCTACGTCCCAGTAGTCGGTCTTTATGACGTTCGACAGGATTTCGGCGCAGCCGCTCTGTTTCGAGATTATCGAGGGGACGCCCATCTGCATGGCCTCAAGGGGCGAGATGCCGAACGGCTCCGATACCGAGGGCATCACATACACGTCTGACGCCTTTAACATCTCATAGACCTGTTTCCCTTTCTGGAAACCGGGGAAGTGGAACCTGTCGGCAATGCCGCGCTCGGCGGCCAGGTCGATCATCTTGTTCATCATGTCACCCGAACCGGCCATGACGAAACGCACGTTGTGGTTCTTGCGCAGTACGCGGGCCGCGGTCTCCACGAAATATTCGGGGCCTTTCTGCATGGTGATACGTCCCAGGAAGGTGACGATCTTCTCTTTCGGCTTGGTCACCTGCACGTTAAGGTAGTCGTCGGGCAGCGGTGTCACGGCGTTGTGTACGGTGGTGACCTTGGCGGGGTCGATGCCGTATTTCTCGATTACGGTCTGGCGCGTGAGGTTCGACACGGTGATGATGTGGTCGGCGTGCTCCATGCCGTCTTTCTCGATGCTGAACACCGTGGGGTTCACGTTGCCGCGCGAGCGGTCATAGTCGGTGGCGTGCACATGTATCACCATGGGCTTGCCGGTGACCTGCTTGGCGTGGATGCCGGCCGGGTATGTGAGCCAGTCGTGCGAGTGGATTATGTCGAAGTCGATGGTGCGGGCAATCACGCCGGCCATGATCGAGTAGTTGTTGATTTCCTCGAGCAGGTTGTCAGGGTAGCGTCCCGAGAACTCTATGCACCCCAGGTCGTTGGTACGCATATAGTTGAAGTCGGCGTAGATATGGTCGCGCAGGCGGAAGTAGAGGTCGGGGTCCATCAGCTTGCCGATGCGGCTCTCCACGTAGTCGCGCGACACGTCGCGCCAGGCCACCGGCACCTGCGACGCGCCGATGATGTGGGCGAACTCGCGGTCTTCGTCGCCCCAGGGTTTGGGGATGACGAAGGTGATGTCCATGTCGCCGCACTGCCACATGCCGCGTGTCAGGCCGTAAGAGGCAGTGCCCAGACCGCCAAGGATATGAGGTGGAAACTCCCACCCGAACATTAATGCTTTCATTGTGGTATGTTGAGTCTTGTGGGTGAGAATCAGGCGTTGAGTTTTTTCAGTGTGCGTATCGTGCGCAGTACCTCGGCGATGTTTGTGGCGTGCGAGATGGCGCCGCGGCCCGAGAAGGGCGGGTTGCCGTCATAGAGCTGCGAGAGCGAGCCGATGCATCCGGTCGACATGTCTTCCTCGAACCCGATGAGCATGCGGTCTATGTAGCTCACGCCGCTGAGGCCGAACACCTTGATGTATGCGTCGGCATAGAATCCCATCAGCCAGGGGCGTGCCGGGCCGTTGTGCAGAGCCAGTTCGCGTTCCTGAGGCGAGCCCACATAGAACGGGCGGTAGCCGTAGCTCTTGGGCGAGAGGGTGCGCAGCCCTTTCGGGGTGAGCAGTTCGCGTGTCACGATGTCGAGCACCCCCTTGCGCTGGCGGCGGTCGAGCGGCGAGTAGTCAAGCCCGATGGCAATCACCATGTTGGGGCGCACCGACGGGTCGGCGTAGTTGCCGTCGACATAATCGTAGAGGTAGCCGTAGTCGTTGAGGAACAGCGGCACGAAAGCCTCGCCGGCGCGGCGTGCGGCCTCGGTCCATACCTCGGCGCGCGACTCTTCGGCCGGGTTCTGTTTCATAAGCTCGGCACCGAACATCAGGGCGTTGTACCACAATGCGTTCAGCTCCACGAGCTTGCCCGAGCGCGGTACCACGGGGCGGCCGTCCCACACCGAGTTCATCCACGATGCGGGCGTCATCGAGCCGTCGGTGGCAAGCATACCATCCGGCTCGACGAACAGGCGCGGGTGCTTTCCATCGAGAACGAAATCAAGCAGGCGTGTCACGATCTGCAGGTAGCGTTCGGCGGCGTCGGCCATGCCGTAGTTCTTGGCGTACTGCTGAATTGCCCAGATAGCCCACATCGGGATATCGGGAGCGTCTATGCCGCCGATTTTCTGCGAGGGTTCGAGCGTGTTCATGTATTTTTCAAGCACCTCGATGGCGGTGGCCATGATTTTCTCGAAGTCACCGCGGTGGTCGATGGCGATGGTGTTGCCGGGCAGCGACATGAATGTGTTGCGGGCCAGTACCTTGCCCCAGGGGTAGCCCGAGAGCATGTATTCCTTGTCGCCCTGTTTCAGGTAGAGCTGCTTTGCCGAGTTCTTCAGGCAGTTGAAGAACGAGCTGCGCGGTGTGCGGGCTGCTATCTCGGCCTCGTACATCTTGGGCAGCAAGCGTGTCGACACCTCCGACAGTCCGGCCGAGAAGATAATCGACTCCCCTTTCTTGATGTTTACCTGGAAGTAACCGGGCACCCAGAGGTCTTCGGTGTAGGGAACGCCGCGGTCCATGTCCTTCACATACTCGATGTTGTTGTACCAGTGCGGTTCATACACGAACTCGGGCTTGCGTGTCAGCTGCATGTAAAGGGTGGGATACCCTTCGTAGAGGCAGCAGGCTATGCCGTTGGCCACCGGGGTGCATTCGGTGTTTATGCGGTCGTTGGCCATGCAGAGGGCGTGCACGTCGCGGAACGCCAGGAACGGCCTGAACTGCAGCGTCGTGGGCGAATGAGCCTCGACCAGCGTGTAGCGGATCAGTATGCGGTTTTCGTTCTGGATAAAGATTTTCTCTTTGGTGAGGATGACCCCCCCGACGCGGTATGTGGTGCGGGGCACCGACTCGCAGTCGAACTCACGGATGTATTTCTGTCCGTTGGGGCTGTAGACGCCGCCCTGGTAGCGGTGTAGACCCAGGTTGAATGCGGCACCGTGCTGGATGACGGTCTCGTCGAGCGACGACAGCAACACATGCGGGCGGTATTCCTCGTCGCCGAGAGGCACGACCAGCAGGCCATGCTGTTTGCGGGTGTTGCAGTCGACCACAGTCGTGCAGTGATATGCGCCGCTCTGGTTAGTGCGCAGCATCTCCTTTGGCAACGACTGCTCGAGATTGATCATCAAACTCTTGTCGAACTTCAGGTAACTCATTAAGGTTTATGGTATTATGTTAGTATTTTTGTTGAAGACTATTGTCAGGTCAGTGGCAGTTACAGGGTCAGACCTGCGTACCGGTCTGAAATCTCCACGAAAATACAATAAACAGACGCCAAAACCAAATTTTTTTGATTGAATTTTGGTTAATTTTTTTATCAACCGCAAAATACCCCCGCGTTTTAGCTTAACTCCTGTAATTTCATCCGGGTCACATCCGTCACATAAATAACATCCGTTACATACATCACATCCACCCGCTCACCCGTCTCACAGCGTAAACTTGAACGCCCTCAGGAAATCTGCCGCGTAGGGGTGCGCGTCGACGATATGGGCCAGCAGTTCGCGGTCGCTCCAGGCCGTGGGCATCGAGGCGCCTTCGTTGATGGTGACGGTGATGGTAATGAAGTCGTTGCCCAGCCCCGACCGCAGGTGCGCCAGCAGGGTGGGGAACTCGCCGGTGAGCACGTCGACCTGCGCCTGGTTCTCCACGCAGACGGTGAGGTTCTCGGGGGTGTCAGAGCCGAGCGACGGCTGGCTCTGGCGCATGGTGTTCACCAGCAGGTGCAGTGTGGGCCTGGCGGCGGCATACGATTCCCACAGCGCGCCCACCCCCTCGGCGGTTATGGGTCTGCGGTTGCGCGGGGTGGCCTCGGCGACGGTGGCCGAGGCGGCGCTGTTGTCGGCCTTCTCCTCGAATGCCGAGCGCAGCGACACATGTTTCGATGACCTTGCGCGAGGGCGCGTGGCCGCGGCAGGTGTGCTTTGTGCCGGTGCCTGAGGAGTAAACACCGGGCGTGCAGGTGCAGGTGCGGGTGCCGGTGTCTGCGGCACGGTCTGCGCCGGCATTGGGGAGCGGGGAGGCTGTGACTGCGGCATCTGTTGCGAACCTGCGGCCTGCGGGGTGGGTGCCGGGGGTGCCGGGGGCTGCGGGGACTGTGTGGATACGGTGGGCCTGGCGCTCTCTATGGGGCGCAGTTTCCGCCCCTCCCCGTCGGCCTCAGAGGTGGGGGAGGGGCCGTTTTGTTGGCACAGTCTGATGAGCAGCAGCTCAACAAGTAGTGTCTTCGACGATGCCTGGCGGTAGGCCATGTCGGCCTCGTTGCACAAGCTCATCGCGGCGTAATAGAACTCGGGCGGCAGTTTCGCTCCCTGTTCGGCCATCATGCGCCGCTCTTCGTCGTCGGTGTCGAGCAGGCTCTGGGTCTTGGCATCGCGTGCCACCATGAGGTCGCGCAGGTATCCGGCCAGGCCGTTCACGAAGAACTGCGAGTCAAAGCCGCGGTCACGCACCTCCTTGTATATAAGCAGGGCGTCGGGCACGTTGCCGGCCATGAACGCCTCGACCAGCCGCGAATAATATTGCGAGTCGAGCACGTTCAGGTTCTCGATGGTCGAGCGGTAGGTGATGTTGCCGCGCGACGAGGCGGCCACCTGGTCGAAGATCGAGAGGGCGTCGCGCATGGCGCCGTCGGCCTTGCGGGCTATGACGTTCAGGGCGGCGCGTTCGGTGGTAATCCCCTCATGCGAGGCCACATATTCCAGGTGGTCTATCATGTCGGCGATGGTGATGCGGCTGAAGTCGTAGATCTGGCATCGCGACAGTATGGTGGGGATGATCTTGTGTTTCTCGGTGGTGGCCAGGATGAAGATGACATACGAGGGAGGTTCCTCAAGTGTCTTCAGGAAGGCGTTGAAGGCCGCCGCTGAAAGCATGTGCACCTCGTCGACGATGAACACGCGGTAGCGGCCGTCGGAAGGGGGAATCTGCACCTGGTCTACGAGCGAGCGGATGTCGTCGACCGAGTTGTTCGACGCCGCGTCAAGCTCGATGATGTTCAGCGAGCGGTTCTCGTTGAAGGCGCGGCACGAGGGGCACTCGTTGCACGGGTCCTCCTCGGGTGTGCGGTGCTCGCAGTTTATGGTCTTGGCGAAAATACGTGCGCACGAGGTCTTGCCCACGCCGCGGCCGCCGCAGAACAGATAGGCGTGCGCCAGGTGGTCTGTGGCGATGGCGTTGCGAAGGGTCGCGGTGAGCGCTTTCTGGCCCACGACCGACGAGAATGTCGACGGGCGGTATTTCCTTGCCGATACGATATAGTTTTCTTCCATTTCAGACATGTGTCACGTTTCACGTGGCCCGGTGCGCCCACGGGCGCCCGATGCCTACAAATTTAGCCATTTTTGATGAATTATCAGAGAGAAATTTGGGGATAAAACAGAAAATGGGTATTTTTGCTTGAATTTATGGCCCGGCGTTGAACCGCCGCAGTCGCATCAGATGTTTCAACTATGCCGGAATCTCTTCCGTCACTAAAAGGAAAGCGTTTTATGGAAAACAATATCATATTGTTTGACGTGCCCTCTGTGCGTCAGAATCTATTGCCCCTCTCTTATACACGCCCGGTGGCCGATTTTATGGTGGGAGCCACTACCATACGCCAGAAATGGGAGGCCTTTCTCCCCGGCCGTTATTCGTACCTCACCGCCGGCTATCTCGCCGAGAAGTTCCCGATGACCGAGGCGCCCCTCTCTGTATTTGTTGCATCGAACGTGATACCCGACGCCGGTCTGGCGGCCGCCGTGGCCGCTCTTGGCGAAGGTGAGGCCCTTGCGGCCCATAATGCCAAAGGTGAGCGGGTGCTTGTGGCCGTAAAAGACTCGCGTGCCGGCCTTGAATCGATTATCGACACTGTGCCCGAATCGGCCACCATGTATGAAGGGAAGGTCGACACCATATCGTGGCTCTACGATGTGTTCATGGGGAACGGCCGCCGCATCGAGGATGATTTCGAGCGCATGACCAGCGGTCGCGAAGGGCAATCCATACCGCGCAGCAACACTGTGATCGGCGACCCCGAACTCATCTTCATCGAGAGTGGCGCCGTGGTCGAGGGTGTGGTGCTCAACGCCCTGCACGGTCCTATCTATGTGGGCCGCGATGTCGAGATTATGGAGGGGAGCTGCCTGCGCGGCCCCATCGCGCTGTGCGAGCACGCCACGGTGAACATGGGCACCCGCATCTATCCGGGCACTACCATCGGGCCCTGGTGCAAGGTCGGCGGCGAACTCAACAATGTGGTCATGTTCGGCTATTCGAACAAGGCGCACGACGGGTTCCTGGGCAACGCCGTGGTGGGCGAATGGTGCAACCTCGGCGCCGGGTGCGTGGCCTCGAACCTCAAGAACGACTATACCGAAATCAAGCTGTGGAACTATCCGGCTCACCGTTTCCTGCGCACGGGTCTGCAGTTCTGCGGCCTCATCATGGCCGACCACTCCAAGGCCGGCATAAACACCATGTTCAACACCGCCACGGTTGTGGGCGTGGGTGTGAACATTCACGGGTCGGGTTTCCCGCGCAACTTCATCGCCTCGTTCAGCGAGGGCGGCGCCCAGGGGTTCAACGACCAGCCAATGGAGAAATTTTTCAGCACGGCCTCGCGCATGATGGCGCGTCGCGGCAAGGCTCTTTCCGAGGCCGACGCTCGCATTTTCGAGGATATACGCCGCCAGGCCGAGAACTACAAATAAGACATGTCAACGAAAATTACACCGGTCCTGCTGCTTACGGGCTATCTCGGCAGTGGCAAGACCACTCTGCTCAACCATATACTCAACAACCGTGAGGGGATACGCTTTGCCGTCATCGTGAACGATATCGGCGAGGTGAACATCGATGCCGACCTCATAGCCCGCGGGGGTGTTGTCAGCGGACAGGATGATTCGCTTGTGGCGCTGCAGAACGGCTGCATCTGCTGCTCGCTCGCCATGGATCTCGTGGACCAGATCGAGGGTATTCTTGCCCAGGAGCGTTTCGACTACATCGTGATCGAGGCCTCGGGCATCTGCGAACCCGAGCCGATAGCCCGTACCATCTGCTCCATCCCCTCGATGGGCGAAGAATATGTTGCGCACGGAGTGCCGCGCCTCGACGCCATCGTGTCGGTGGTCGACGCCCTGCGTCTGCGCGATGAATTCGGGTGTGGCGACACGCTCGGCACAAACGCGAACCCCGAGGACCTGGGGCGCCTGGTGATCGAGCAGATAGAGTTCTGCAACATCGTGCTGCTGAACAAGGCATCTGAGGTGAGCGCCGACGAGCTGGCGCGGGTGCGCCGTGTCATCGAGCGTCTGAACCCCTCGGCCCGCATTGTCGAATGTAACTACTGTGACGTGCCGCTGAGCGACCTCCTCGACACCGGCCTCTTCAATTATCAGCGCGATTCAGGCGCCGCCGGCTGGATCCGCGGCATCGAGACCGACATGACCGCCGCTGACGAGCACCGCGCCCGCCATCCCCACGATGCCGAAGACCACTCGCACTGCGATCACGAGCATGGCGTGTGCCACTGCGGCCACGATCACGGCCACGGCCACGATCACGGCGCCGAATATGGCATAGACACCTGGATCTACTACCGCCGCGCGCCGTTCGATTTCTGGAAATTCGACGAATTCGCCGCCCATGACTGGCCCGCGAACGTGATCCGCTGCAAGGGAGTGGTATATTTCTCGAACAACCGCGACATGTCGGTGCTTTTCGAGCAGGCGGGACGTCAGAAAAATCTCGCCCAGGCCGGCCAGTGGTACGCCACGGCCCCCGAAGAAGACCTGATGATGCTCATGCAGCAGGATCCGCGTTTCATGCATGACTGGGACGAGGTTTACGGCGACCGCATGATAAAGCTGGTGTTCATCGGCCAGCATCTCGACCGCGAGGCGCTCGCCGCCAAACTGGATGCCTGCCTCGCCGAATAATCCGCAAAGAACTAATAATAACCTTAAACAATACAGCGCCGAGATGGTACGAGAGTATGACTATCTGGTAATCGGCAGCGGCATAGCCGGCATGAGTTTCGCACTCAAGGTGGCCGGAAATGGCGCCCGTGTGGCCTTGATCTGCAAGACCAGTCTTCATGAGGCCAACACCGCCCTGGCACAGGGTGGCGTCGCCTCGGTAACTAATCTCGCTGTCGATGACTTCGACAAGCATATACACGACACGATGGTGGCAGGCGACTGGCTCTCGGATCCCGAGGCTGTCCGCACGGTCGTGACCGGAGCACCGGCCCAGATCAGGGAACTGATAGGGTGGGGCGTCGAGTTCGACAAGAAGGAGAACGGCGATTTCGACCTGCACCGCGAAGGGGGTCATTCGGAGTTCCGCATTCTCCATCATGCCGACAACACCGGCTACGAGATACAGGAGAGTCTTATCCGTGCCGTGCAGGCCCACAATGACATCGATGTGTTCGAGAATCACTTCGCCATCGAGATAATCACACAGCACCACCTCGGCAAGATAGTCACCCGTCGCACGCCCGACATCACCTGCTACGGCGCGTATGTGCTGACCCCCGACGGCAGTGTCGACACCTTCCTGTCGAAAGTGACGCTCATGGCCACCGGCGGCTGCGGCGCCGTCTACCAGACCACCACCAACCCCCTGGTGGCCACCGGCGACGGCATCGCCATGGTCTACCGCGCCAAAGGCACGGTCAAGGATATGGAGTTCATCCAGTTCCACCCCACGGCCCTGTTCCATCCCGGCGACCGCCCCTCGTTCCTCATCACAGAGGCCATGCGCGGCTACGGCGCCATACTGCGCAACAAGTCTGGCGAGCGTTTCATGAGCCGCTATGACGAACGTCTGGAGCTTGCTCCGCGCGATGTGGTGGCCCGTGCCATCGACTCCGAGATGAAACTCACCGGCGAAGACCATGTCTACCTCGATGTCACTCACAAAGACCCCGACGAGACACGCCATCACTTCCCCAACATCTATCAGAAGTGCCTCTCGCTCGGCATCGACATAACGAAAGACTACATACCCGTAGCTCCGGCCGCACACTACCTCTGCGGCGGCATAAAGGTCGACACCAACGGCGAGTCGTCGATAAAGCACCTTTATGCCGTGGGCGAGTGCTCGTGCACCGGCCTGCACGGCGGCAACCGTCTGGCCTCGAACTCGCTGATCGAGGCGGTGGTCTATGCCGACCGCGCCGCACGCCATGCCCGCGAGGAGGTGAAACACATCGACCTGCGCACCGATGTGCCGCAGTGGAACGACGAAGGCACCTCGCACCCCGAGGAGATGGTGCTTATCACACAGTCGATGCGCGAGGTAAACCAAATCATGGGCGCCTACGTTGGTATAGTGAGATCTGACCTCAGACTCGACCGTGCCTGGAACCGCCTCGACATCCTCTACGAGGAGACCGAGAAACTTTTCAAGTGCTCTAAGGCGTCGCGCGAGATCTGCGAGCTCCGTAACATCATCAACGTCGGCTACCTGATCATGCGCCAGGCCCGCGAACGCAAGGAGTCACGCGGCCTCCACTATACCCTCGATTA
>CALJBF010000031.1 GCA_938027385.1 uncultured Porphyromonadaceae bacterium
ATGTGAACAAGCGCTTTGCCAACACCCGCAAAGCCAACGTGGCCCCGAAGAAACCGAAGAAGTTCGAGAAGACTTTCAACCTGCTCCCCGACACCACCCTGACCATACGCCACAACCTGCGCAACAAAAAGGTGAAGATCACGGCAACGACGGCCGACGGCAAGCCGTTCACCGTCAGGTCGCGTGTGGTCGACGTGAACAACGTGGAGATTCTGACCCGCGGCGACCAGGCCATCAAGTTCTCGATCGAGGAGATTCTGAAAGAGGAGAAGTCGGTATGGCGCGAGATAGGCGAATACGCCCTGCGCCTCGTTATGAGTCCGCGCAACGCCTCGATACGCTGGAAACGCACATCGACCACCACCCTGCCGCTGTTCCGCAACAGCATCGGCGACATCTTCGGCCAGTCTACGCAGTACGGCCCCATGTCGCCGGGTCTTGACTTCGCGTTCGGTTTCACCGACGTGAACTACATCTACCGCGCCAAGGAACGCGGCTGGCTGATGTGTGACGACGGCCAGACATCGCCAGCGCTGTGGTCAAAGGCCAACGAGCTCAACCTTGAGTTCACGCTTGAACCGGTCAAGGGCCTTAAGGTGCAGCTCACCATGAACCGCACCGACAACCGCACGAACCAGATTCAGTTCATGTACGCCGACATGCCGGTAACCCGTTCCGGTTCCTATACAAAGACCCACTGCGCAATCCTGACGTCGCTCGGGTCATCGAAAGCCGACAACGGCTATTATTCGGCTCCGTTCCAGAAGATGCTTGACAATATCCCTGTCATCGCCGACCGCTATACCGACCGCTACAACGGCATCAATTATCCCACGGGCGGTTTCCTGAAGGACAATCCGTTGGCCGGCCAGCCGTTCAATCCTGAAATCGGCGCGGCATCCGAGACGTCGTCAGATGTATTGATTCCCGCGTTCCTGGCAGCATACACCGGCACCGACGCGCACAAGCAGTATCTCGATCCGTTCCCCTCGTTCAGATTCGTGCTCCCCAACTGGCGCATCACCTACGATGGCCTGATTAACCTCGGCAACCTGCGCAACATCTTCAAGTCGTTCACGCTGAACCACGCCTATCAGTGCACATACTCTGTGGGGTCATACAACTCCTATCTGAACTGGATTGAGGCCGCCCCGGGCTCTGACATCGGTTTCACACTCGACGAACTGTCGGGCAACCCCATCCCGTCATCCCCCTACAATATCTCGTCGGTGGCCATTACCGAGAGGTTCGCCCCGCTGTTCGGCGTCACCACCACGCTTAAGAACGAGATGCAGATCAGCGCCGAGTACCGCGACCAGCGCACGCTCACGCTCAACACCTCGGCCGGTCAGGTCGTCGAGGCCACAACACGCGGCCTCACGCTCGGGCTCGGCTACAAAATCGTAGGGTTCAATACCGTGCTCAAGATGCGCGGCTCTCAGTCGGGCGTGTCGAACGACCTTACCATCAACGCCGATTTCTCGTTGCAGAACACTCAGGCGCTCATACGCCGCATCGAGACCAACTACACACAGCCCACGTCGGGCACGCGCACGCTGAACATCCAGTTCAACGCGTCTTACATCCTGTCGCGGCGCCTCACCCTGGCAGCCTATTTTGACCACCAGGTGAACACCCCCCTTGTGTCGAGCGGCGCCTACCCCACGTCGTCATCGTCATACGGGCTTTCGCTGAACCTCAACCTGGCACGCTAAGCCGCACATAAGTTACATAAGTTACATAAGTAACATCTGTATCGTATGTTACTTATGTGGCGTATGTGAGATTAATCTGAAAAATCTTTTGAACTTGCTGCAAAAGCGCCTAACTTTGCAGTCTTATTAATACGAATCGTAATATTCTATCAGATATGCCCCAAGTTTCTGAACGCGGCAACATAATGCCGGCCTCGCCTATACGGCGACTTGTTCCGCTGGCAAACAAGGCCCGTGCCCGCGGCATAAAGGTCTACGGCCTCAATATCGGCCAGCCTGACGTGCCCACCCCGCAGACAGCCCTCGACGCCCTCAAGCACATAGACCGCAAGGTTCTCGAATATTCCCCCTCTGACGGCTTGCTTACCTTGCGTCAGAAATTGCGCGAGTATTACAGGCGATACAACATCTCGGTCGATGTCGATGACATCATAGTCACCACCGGCGGCTCGGAAGCGGTGCTGTTCGCTTTCATGGCGGCACTTGACCCGGGCGACGAGATTATCGTTCCCGAACCGGCCTATGCCAACTATATGGCCTTCGCCATCTCGGCCGGAGCCAAGATTGTGACTATCCCCTCGTCGATTGACGACGGTTTCACCCTCCCGCCGATGGAGGAGTTCGAGAAACTGATTACCCCGCGCACGAAGGGTATCCTGATATGCAACCCGAACAACCCCACCGGTTATCTCTACACAATGAAAGAGATGCTGCAGCTGCGCGATATCGTCAAACGCCACGATCTATTTCTCTTCTCTGACGAGGTCTACCGCGAGTTCTGTTACACGGGGGCACCCTACATCTCGGCGTTCCATCTGCCCGACATCGAACAGCAGGTGGTGCTCATCGACTCCGTGTCGAAACGCTACAATGAGTGCGGGATCCGCGTTGGCGCGCTGATAACCAAACATCCTACCCTGCGGGCCAACATCATGAAGTTCTGTCAGGCGCGCCTCAGTCCACCCCTGCTGGGTCAGATTGTGGCCGAGGCCTCTATAGACACTCCCGAGGAATATATGCTCGACACCTACAACGAATATGTCGAGCGCCGAAAATTCCTTATCGACGAGCTCAACAAGATTCCGGGGTGCTATTCCCCCATCCCCATGGGCGCGTTCTATACGGTGGCACGCCTGCCGGTTGACGATGCCGACGAGTTCTGCCGCTGGTGCCTTGAAGAGTTTGAATATGAGGGACAGACCGTGTTCATGGCGCCCGCATCGGGTTTTTACACCACACCCGG
This sequence comes from uncultured Porphyromonadaceae bacterium, assembly GCA_938027385.1. Lineage (GTDB taxonomy): Bacteria > Bacteroidota > Bacteroidia > Bacteroidales > Muribaculaceae > UBA7173. The sequence continues at coordinate 2,959 of CALJBF010000031.1, forward strand.
TCTTGGCCGCGATGAGGTACGTCTTGCCTACGTGCTTGAAAAAGAGGAACTGCGCAAGGCCATGGTGGTTCTGCGCCACGCCCTTGAGGCTTATCCCGGCAACACGCTCGGGCACAAAAGCGAATAAAGCCGTCATCACTAAATATTTGCAGACCGGTACATTATGTTGCCGGTCTTTTTTTATCCGGTAATGGTAGCGTTCAGTTTCCAAAAAGTTAAAATGTAAAGTTCACTTGACTTTTTGTAAAATTTGTTTTACCTTTGTGCATCTACCAACAAAGCAACCGCGACTATGAAGAATATGTTGTTTCCAACCTGGTGCCGGATTTTGGGCTGGGTGCTGTTCATTCCCTCGGTCATTCTGGGAATAATGTGTGAGGCCGACGTCTTGACACTTTCGGGTGCCATCGAGACCGCTGTCAACGATACCGTGATAATCGGCATTGTTGTCGGAGCGCTGATGATTGTATGTTCTAAAGAACCGCATGAGGATGAGATGACGCGCTCAATCAGGCTGGCCTCATTGCTGAACTCACTCTACATATACGTGATTCTGCTTGTAGCCGCGACGCTGCTCGTCAACGGCATTGCGTATTTCCGGTTCATGATGGTTAATCTAGTGCTGCTGCCGATGATATTCGTGGTCATTTTCAGACTGGAGATGCGGCGTTACAATCAGATGGGACAGGATGAAGAACAGAATCAGGATTGAACGGGCTGAACGCGGCATCACACAGCAGGATCTGGCCGAGGTAGTCGGTGTAAGCCGCCAGACCATAGTGGCCATTGAAAAGAACCGGTTCATGCCATCCACGCCGCTTGCCCTGAAGATTGCGCGCTATTTCGCGCGCCCGGTCGAATCAATATTCATTCTCGAAGACAACGATTAATCAATCAATAAAATGAAAAGCAAAGTAAAATTCAGCACCTTCTGCACTCTCATGACGTGGCTTGTCAGCGGTCTGCTTATAGCCGCCATTGCCACCGCCTGCGTGAGTCAGGACAGACCGGCAATCGGACTGGCGATAGCCGTGGCGGTTTTTGGCTCGGTGCTATGGTATTGCCCTCTCAGCATCGAGGCAAGAGCCGACGCACTTGTGATACACCGCCCGCTACGGAACAAAGTAATCCCATGGAAGGGAATCAGCAGCGCAGAGCGTTGCCTCCCCTCGGCGGCCGGCATCCGTGTCTGCGGGAGCGGCGGATATTTCGGATACTGGGGTTATTTCAGCGACATCATCATCGGCTCATACTTCGGCTACTATGGCAACCGGAACCAGTGCATACTTGTCAAGCTGAAAAACGGACGCCAGTACGTAATCAGTTGCCAAGATCCTGACGGAATGGCTGACGCCATCGAAACCCGCATCTCTTGATTCCGGATTTTTACAGGCAATTCAAAACACATGATGCCATAATGTGAGTATATCAGCACATTATGGCATCATGTGTTTATGGTAAGGAACCGGGCGTAATTACAGCGATATCCTCGAATAGATGTGGCCGAAACGCTCGCGGGCCGCGCGGTCAAGGTCTTCGCGGTCGGCGGGGTTGGCAATTGATATGAGCAGTTTGGCACGTTCGGCAAGCGAGCGTCCGCGCAGGTCGACGGCCCCATGCTCGGTGACTACCCAGTTGGTCTGGAAACGGGTGGTAACGACCCCTGCGCCGGGGGTCAGCACCGGCTTGATCTTGCCCATCCCTTTCGAGGTTGTCGAGGTCATGGCCAGGAACGACATGCCACCCCTGCTGCGCATAGCGCCGTAGACGAAGTCATGCTGACCGCCGATACCCGAGAAGATGCGCGTACCGATAGAATCGGCGCATATCTGCCCCGTAAGGTCTATCTCCAGGCACGAATTTATCGACATTACCTTGGGGTTGCGACTGATGATGAACGGGTCGTTGGTCCAGGCCACATCCTTGAAGATCATATCTTTGTTGTGATCCATAAGGTCATATAGCCTGCGTGAACCCAGCGCCAGACACGCCACCGATTTTCCGGGCTCGATGACTTTCTGCGAGTTGTCTATCACACCCGATTCGATAAGCGGCAGCACACCGTCGGTCATCGCCTCGGTATGCAGACCAAGGTGCTTGTGGTCAGCCAGCGCGCTGATTACAGCGTTGGGGATTCCACCCACACCGATCTGCAGCGTGGCGCCGTCGGGGATACGTTCGGCGATGGCACGGCCAATGGCCGTCTCTACCGGCCCGGGAACAGCGGTAGGCACCTCGACAAGGGGGTCATCCACCCTGACCGCGGCATCGATTTTCGACAGATGTATCACCGGATCTCCATACGAGAACGGCATGTGCGGGTTAATCTGCGCTATCACCACCCGGGCACATTCCGTGGCCGAGACGGCCAGGTCGGCCGAGACTCCATAGCTCACATATCCGTCGGCATCAGGCTCGCTGCAGTTCAGGAACACCACGTCAACCGGCCAGCGACCGTCACGGAACAGCGACGGCACCTCGCCGAGGAAACATGGCGTCGTGGTTCCATACCCTTCGGCAATCCATTTCCTGACATTATTTGATACAAAGCAGGTGTCGACCAGAAACGAGTCCTTATACTGTTCGTGGCAGTACGGAGCCTCGCGGCGCGCCACCGAAAAGCCTGAATAGAGAACCACCCCTTTCAGGCGGTCGCCCTGCCGGGTCATGGCGTCAACCAGGGTCTCGGGAATGGAGGTACTACCCTGAATATAGATATGGTCACCGGATTTGACGAGGCTCATGGCCTCGTCTGCTGTCATGAAAGGCATGGCTCGGCTTGTTTGTCTGAGTGGGACTTCATTGAACGGTCAAAGGCGGCAAGACGCTCGTCGAGCATGTCGAACAGCTTGGGGTCAGACAGCATCGACACGCATACGCGCAGACCCTGCTGGCGGCTGCCGGTCGAGGGGAGCGAGATTGTGGATATGCCATAACGGAGCAGGTCGGCCTGCAGTTCGTCGCCGCGCATGTCGCCGTAACCGACGGTAAAGAAGAAACCGTCTGAGATGTCGGCGCCGTCGGCGCCACCGTCCTTGTCGTAAACGATATGGAAACCGTGGCGCAGGAAAATCTTTTTTGCAAGTGCGGCACGGCGGCCGTATTCGCTGCAGTCTGTGACGAAATCGAGCTTACCGGCCACAGCCGCCTCAAGCATTGATGCGAACGCGAACTGAGCAGAATGTGCCGTGCCCGACGACGCGCAATAAAGCACACCGTATATATAGGCGTCGGCGAAAGTGGGCATCTCATAGAATGACTCCAGTTCGGGATAGCGGCGGTCGGCCACTGCGGGTGTCATGCACACCATTGCGATGCGCTGTCCGGCGTAGCTGAAAATCTTCGATGACGAAACGAGCATGATACATCTGTCGGTGTATTTGGCCACCGTTGGCACGAACGGCTCCTGATACGGTACGCCGAAACGCTTGCGGAAGTCCATGCCGAGGTATGCAAGGTCTTCGATGATGATTATATCATGTTTCTCGGCCATGCGTGCCAGCGCCCTGTATTCGGTGTCGGTGAGGTTGGTCCACGCCGGGTTGTTGGGATTGCTGTATATTATGGCCGATATGTTCCCTTTCGATAGCATGGCGTCGAGTTCGGCCTCAAGTGCCTCGCCGCGGCAGTCATGGATGTCGATTGACTCCTGGTTCAGTCCCAGCAGTTTCACCTGGTTGTGCTGGGCCGGGAACCCGGGATCGAGGAAGAGGATGGTGTCGCGCCCTTTCAGTCGCTGCCCCATGAGCAGGAACAGGGTGAATGTGGCCTGCATCGAACCCACCGTGGGCACAATGCAGCGGCCTGGGATGTCGATGTCGAGAAACGCCTTGAGGAAGTCAGACCCGGCTTTCTTGATTTCGGGAATACCGGCGATATTCGGATAAACGCCGGCCACGCCGCGTGCCAGCGCCTCGCGTTCGGCCTCTATGCCCACACGGTTGGGGGGCAGCCCGGGGTTGCCCATCTCAAGATGCACATATTTTTCGCCGAGAATCTCTTCAAGTCTCGTCGAGAGAGAGACGATCTGCCTGATTGTGGCCGATGCTATGTTGACGATATGGAGATCCTCCATGGTCGCCTCAAACTGCTGTCGTGATACAGGTTGCATATCGTGTCTTTTGCTTTGATAGTTCAGTGTTTGGCCGAAAGATCGTAGCCTGCACGGAAGGCGGCTATGTTCTGGCTGACGAGTTTCTCCCCCTTGGCGCCGAATACGGTCTCGATGGCAGCCTCGATCTTGGCCGGCTCGATGTCGATGTACGGAGCGGCGGCGCCGAGGAGCACCATATTCGACGACCGCACGGTGGCCACCTCTTTGGCCACCTCGTCCATATCGAATGCCACAGTGCCTTTGAGCTCCTTCAGGCGTGCCACGACAGCCTCGGTGTCAGGATAGTTCGGAATATTCACGAATGCCACCGTGCTGGTAATCACTCGCCCTTCGGGGGCGAGATACTGCAGGTAGCGTGCGGCCTCCATCGGTTCGAGCGACACAATGAGGTCGGCTTTGCCCAGTCCGATGAGATCCGAGGCTATGGGCGATGAGCTGAGTCGCAGGCACGACATTACATCGCCGCCGCGCTGGCTCATGCCATGCACTTCAGCCTGTTTGAGATAGAGATTGTCGGCAAGGGCGGCGGCGCCGAGAATTGTGGCGACAGAAAGTATGCCCTGACCGCCCACGCCTGCCAGTATGATGTCTGATTTCATGATAGTCTTTCAAATACTGTTATACACCTCATTTCTTAGCTTTGGCATGACGGCGGGCCGTCTGGATGCACTCGCGGCGCGACACAATCACCGACAGGCCGGGATAGTCGAATTCCTCGGCGAACATGGCCATCATGTCGTCGTGGTTCTTCGGCAGCGAGTCGATAGTGCGCACATGAGCCGGGTCGGCACCCAGACCGAGGCATATATCCTCAAGTTTTCCGGTGCCCTGCGAGTCCTGTCCGCCGGTCATGCCGGTGGTGAGGTTGTCGGAGATGATGACCGTCATCGGGGTGTTCTCGTTGATGGCGTCAAGCAGACCCGTCATCCCCGAGTGCGTGAATGTCGAGTCGCCGATAATTGCCACGGCAGGATGCTGTCCGGCGTCGGCGGCGCCTTTTGCCATGGTGATTGAGGCACCCATGTCTACGCAGGTATCGATGGCGTTGAACGGAGCCAGCCACCCGAGGGTGTAACAGCCTATGTCGCCGAACACCTTGGGCGACTCATATTTTTTGAGAGTGTCGTTGAGCGCATGATATACATCACGATGGCCGCAACCCTGGCACAGGGCCGGCGGACGCGGCACCACGAGTTCGCTCGGCTCATTGAGGGCCGTGGCTTTAAGGCCAAGTCCGGGCACAAGCTTGTCGAACCCTTCGGCCACGATATCGGGATTAAGCTCGCCCGTACGCGGCAGGGTTCCGTCGAGCTTGCCGTAGACCTTGAGCGAATTGTCAAGCAGACCGCGGAGGGCCTGTTCGATGACCGGCTGCCCCTCCTCGACCACAAATACGGCGTCGCAGTTGCCGGCCAGTTCGACCACAAGCGATTTCGGCAGCGGATACTGCGAGATCTTCAGCACTGCGAACGGGCACCCTTCGGGGAAACATTCGGCCACATAGTTGGCCGCAATGCCCGATGTGAGCACCCCTATGCGCCTGTCGGTACCGGGGGTAAGACGGTTAAAGGGCGAATTTTCCGATTCAGCCTCCATTATGCGGTTGTCGGCGATAAGCTGACGGTAACGCACACGCGAGTTGCCCGGCATGAGCACCCACTGACGCGGATTCTCGGGGTATGAGAGCGGTTTTTCGGCATCAGCCTCGGTATCGGTCTCCACCACGGCACGCGAATGGGCCAGGCGGGTTACCATCCTTACCATCACAGGTATGCGCAGACGCTCGCTGAGTTCAAAACCATAGCGGGCCATATCGTAAGCCTCCTGCTGTGTCGATGGTTCGAGACACGGCACCATGGCAAACGAGGCATAGAAACGCGAGTCCTGTTCGTTCTGCGACGAGTGCATCGACGGGTCGTCGGCCGATATGACAAGCATGCCGCCGTTGGCACCTGTCATGGCCGAGTTCACGAAAGCGTCGGCGGCAACGTTCAGGCCCACATGTTTCATGGAGGTGATTGAGCGTTTGCCGCAGAAACTCATGCCGAGGGCCTCCTCGACTGCAGTTTTCTCGTTTGTTGACCAGTGGCTGTGGGTTTTCCGTTCACGCGCCACGGGCGACGCCTGCACAAATTCAAGAATTTCTGTAGAGGGCGTCCCGGGATAGGCGTAGGCACCGGACAGACCGGCATTGATGGCCCCTGATGCAAGAGCTTCATCGCCAAGCAGAAGTTTCTTTGTTTTCATCGGTATAGGAAGGTTGAGAAATCGTGACGTAAATGATGATTGTTATCGCTGTATTGTCTCATGATCATCTGATTTGGCAAATATACACAATTTATTCATCGGACAGATGAGATACCTGTATGTTTAAAAGCATGTTTGCCATTGGGCAAGCATAAAAAAGCCCCGGCACTGTCAGCCGAGGCTCTTGCGGTGTAGCCAGTAGGCAAGACACCCCACGAACAGGGCGCCTCCGGCTATGTTGCCGAGAGTCGACATCAGTAGATTGACACCAAGCTCTCCCATGGTCACGTCTGCCCCGGTCATCATGCCGGCCGGGATGAAGAACATGTTGGCCACACAATGCTCGTACCCCAGCGCCACAAAGGTCGCCACCGGCAGAAGACATGCTATGACCTTGCCCGGAAATGTCTTTGCGCCGATGGCGAGCCAGACGGCCAGACACACGCACCAGTTAGCCCCGATTCCGCGCAGGAAACATACCCACGGTGTAAGGGCCGCTTTTTTCGTGGCGATGCCGGCAATCGCACTGTCGTACGGGGCGACGTCAAACAGCCCCGGCGCCGCCACGAGAAAATAGGTGAACAGCAACGCGCCGGCAAAATTGCCCAGCCACACTATGGTCCAGTTGCCGAGCACGGCACCCACACCATATCGCCGTTGTAATACTCCCGGCATCAGCACGGCATTGTTGCCGGTGAACAGCTCGGCGCCGAAAGTCACCACCAGCACCAGTCCGACCGGAAACACCAGACCACTCAACAACCTCTGTAAACCGGGATTTGCCGCGGATAACTCCGGAAATCCGAAACCGATAACGACCGAAAGCGCCCCGCCGAGAGCTATGAACGCCCCAGCCATTACCGACAGTACCGCGAGTCTCGGCAGATTTGCGCGTCGGGTGGCCAGCGCGGCTTTCGAAGATCCCGCGGCCATAACCGCGACAAGTATTTCAGGCTGTGATTTCATGTCGGGAATATTTTTTATTGAACCGTATGACCGGCTGTGATGTCGAGAGGCTGTTTAAGGCACGAAATTACAAAAAAAACCGCAGGTCTGAAAATTTTGAAAATTTTATGGCGACACTGTTGACATCGCTGAAAAATTTCTGTAAATTTGTAGCGGACCGACAAGCCGGAGCCATCACATTCACAAGACGGATACGTAGCCGTAACAGTCTGACATGATACTTCATTCGACACTCGGAAAATCTGAAAAAGTCTCGTTCGCACGTGGCATTGTCAACGGGCTGGCGCCTGATGGCGGCCTATATCTGCCCGACACTCTGCCCCGGTTGCCCAAGGCTCTTTTCAACAATATTGCGGAAATGTCGGCCCGCGAGATCGGATATGTGGTGATGACCACACTGCTGGGCGACATCATACCCCCCACTCAGCTGAAACAGATTGTGGATGACGCGCTGAACTTCGACATTCCGGTACGCGCGCTTTCTGACGACATCTGCTCGCTTGAACTGTTCCACGGCCCCACCATGTCGTTCAACGACATAGGCGCGCGGTTCATGGCACGTCTGCTGCCGTTGCTCGATCCGGCACACGGTCTCAGGCGCGATATCATACTCGCCACCTCAGGCGATTCGGGGGGCGCGGTGGCAAACGGTTTCGAGCGGTCGGCATCGACACGCGTCGTGGTGGTTTACCCGCGCCGCAAGCTTTCGCCCGAACAGATCACACAGTTTGCCGAACGCCGCAATGTACTTGCCATAGAGGTAGACGGCAGTTTCGACATCTGCCAGAGCCTGGTAAAACAGATTTTGCTTGAAAACGCCGGCGAGACCGGCGACCGCCGGGTCACTTCGGGCAACTCGATAAACCTTTTGCGCCAGTTGCCCGCCATAATCTACTATTTCTACGGATATGCCGCGATGCAGGCACGGTTCCCGGAAACGGAAACCGTAATCTCTGTGCCCTGCGGAAATCTCGGGAACATGACTGCCGCCCTGATGGCAAAACAGATGGGACTCCCTGTAAAACGATTCATCGCCGCCAACAATGCCAACGACGTATTTGTTGAATATCTGCGTACCGGGGGCATGCGTCCGCGCCGTGCCCTTATGACTCTCGCCAGCGCCCTTGATGTGGGCAATCCGTCGAATCTCGCACGCATCATCGACATGTACGGCGGCGACCTGACCCGTTTGCGCAAAGATGTCAGTGGCGTGGCCCTCACTGACGCCGCTATCGCAGCCACGATGAAAGAGGGCGCCCGAACGGCATCGGTTATACTTGACCCGCAGACAGCCGCCGCCTACGGCGCGGCACGCCGCGAACTGAAAACCGGCGAAAAAGGTCTGGTTATCGCAAGTACCCATCCCGCCAAATTCCGTGACGCAGTGACAAAAGTCCTCGGCGAAGAATTTGCCATACCGCGCCCCGTGCGCGCATCCCATAACAGTAAATCACAGCATGGATACAATCCTGTGATAAAGATACCACCGACAATCGCCGCCTTGCGCCGTGCGTTGGAAACACAATAATTTCAAACAGCCTAAAAACTTTTTGACTCATGGCTAACCTCAGAGACCTCAAGAAAGAGATCAGGAAAATATGCGCCGACCTTGCCGGCGAGTGCCTTATCGCCCGTAACTGCATACCCGGTGTCGACATGAATAAGATAGACGGCATCATCGTGCGCACCGCCGACCTCCAGGAGGTTGCGCTCGGCAATGTGTCGTTCAGTTTCGACCGCCTCGCCGATGATTTCCCCTCGGGCCGCGAGTATCACAAGGCGCGCCGCCGCTATTACCGCAAGGCATACGCCTCGTTCCGCGAGAAGTTCCTCGGCCATGTCACGGATCTGGTGCACGAACTCAACTCCGCGCTGCCCAAACCCGCGCGTGAACTGAAGTGCAACGATACCGACAAGGCATGAATCTGCCCGCGCGCATACTGAAATGGTTCGGGTGGCAGGTAGACATCTCCGTCCCCGACTATCCGAAAGCCATAATCTGCGTGGCTCCGCATACCTCGAACTGGGACTTCATCCTCGGGGAGCTTGCCATACGGTCAGTGAACAGATCGGCCGGTTTCCTGATGAAGTCAAGCTGGTTTTTCTTTCCGCTGGGCTCCCTGTTCCGCGCCATCGGCGGTGTGCCGGTCGAGCGCGGCAACAAGCATGTGTCGCTCGTCGACAGTCTCATAAAACGTTTCAACTCGTCGCCGCGGCTTGTGCTGGCCATCACCCCCGAGGGTACGCGCAAGCGCACCACCCGCTGGCACACCGGCTTTCTGCGCATCGCTTACGAGACCGGCGTGCCGATTTGTCTGGGAGCAATCGACTTCCCTACCCGACGGATTTATGTGACCGAAGTATTCGAGCCGACCGGAAACATCGACGCAGATCTCAGATCGGTAAAGAATTTCTACCACCCCTACACCGGAAAGTATCCCGAAAAATTCACGACAGATGAGTGACACGCCAAAAGACACGATAAAGGTCGCGGCTATCCCGCTTGACATAGTGTGGGCCGACCCGGCCCGCAATATAGAGAATGCCACCCGGCTGATTGATGCTCTTGACGCTGACACGGATATTGCGGTGTTGCCGGAACTGTTCACCACAGCATTCATGGCCGATACCGATGCCATGCGAGCCGTTGCCGAAACCTCTGACGGGCCTACGGTCACTTGGGCGCGTGCACTCGCCGCCAAACGCGGCATGGCCATAGCCGGTAGTTTCCTCTGCATTGACAACGGGCGCTATTTCAACCGTGGTTTCTTCGTCAAGCCTGACGGCGAGACCGCATTCTACGACAAGCATCACCTCTTCTGCCTGAGTCCCGAGGCCAAGGTCTACGCCCACGGAGGCGACACGGTGCCTCTGGTATCGTTCAAAGGATGGAACATAGC
>CALJBF010000032.1 GCA_938027385.1 uncultured Porphyromonadaceae bacterium
TACCTTGTTCTTGACCTCTTCAAGAATAGGAGCCATCATCTTGCACGGGCCACACCAGGTGGCGAAAAAGTCAACCAGTGTGGGTTTTGAATCGTTTATGAGTTTGTTGAAATCATCCATAGGTGTCAGATTTTTGATATTACAACACCTGACGGCCCCGTGTGGTTCGCGATTTTTGTGTAACTTTGCCACAGTTTGAAAACGAATATTTATGATTGACATAAAAGGCACCGGCGTAGCGCTGGCAACACCTTTCAGAAAAGACACATCGGTCGACTATGACGCCCTTGCACGCCTGGTCGACTACCAGATAGAGCGCGGCGTGGAATACATCGTGGTGCTGGCCACCACGGGCGAGGCCGTGACCCTCTCCCCGCGCGAACGCGCCGACGTGACCCGGTTCGTGGCCGAGCACGCTGCCGGACGCATCCCGCTGGTTCTCGGCATGAGCTCGAACGCCACAGGAGCGTTGGTAGAGCAGCTGCATCAGACCGACTTCACCGGCTACAGCGCCATCCTCTCGGTGGTGCCATATTACAACCGCCCCGGTCAGGAGGGCATACGCGCCCACTTCAGCGCCGTGGCCGAAGCCTCGCCCCTGCCCGTGATATTATATAATGTGCCTTCGCGCACCGGCGCCAACATGGACACCGCCACTACCCTTACACTGGCCCACGATTTTCCGGGTCAGATAATCGGTGTCAAGGAGGCATCGGGCCGCATAGGTCAGATCCGCGAGATTATCGAACGCCGCCCCGCCGGATTCCGAGTGCTTTCGGGCGACGACGCCCTGACCCTGCCGCTGATTGCCATGGGCGCCGAAGGTGTGATCTCGGTAATCGCCAACGCCCTGCCCGACCGGTTCAGCCGCATGACACGCCTGGCCCTGGCCGGACAGTTCGCCGAAGCCGGCGTGATAGACCGCCCCCTGCAGCCGCTGTACCGCGCCCTGTTCGCCGACGGAAACCCGGCCGGCATAAAGTCGCTGCTCAACATCATGGGGCTGGCCGAAGATATGCTCCGCCTGCCGCTGGTACCCGTCACCACCGCCACACGTCAGGCCCTGGCCGACGCCCTGGCCGCCCTGCCCCGCATCTGACCGGAATCGTGTGCCTCGCGTGACCGATAAATCACGGCAACGCGACGCCATAATGCGCCATATCTCAAAAATTTTGCGTATCTTTGCGCCACCGGTCCGGTAGCTCAGCTGGATAGAGCAACAGCCTTCTAAGCTGTGGGTCTTGGGTTCGAATCCCAACCGGATCACCATTGAAAAGCGTACAACACTGTGATTCAGCGTTGTACACTTTTGCTATGAATTATTTCACCGGACAGCATATCAGATTCTGCGGGCATGGCAGCCGCCGTCACCGGAAAATTGCGTACATTTGTAATGTAAAATTTCTAAGACATGTTCAGAAAAACCATTTTACGCTATATCATATTCCTCATCGGCCTTTATTTCCTCTCCCTCGGCATAGTATTAATTGTAACCTCCACACTGGGCACCACACCCATCTCAAGCGTGAACTACGTGCTGACGCTCCACGCGCCAATCTCGCTCGGTACCGCCACATTCCTGATAAATGTGGTGCTTATCATCGGTCAGTTCTGGCTGATACGCGCAGGACACGGCACACGCAAAGACCGGTTGGAGATACTCCTGCAGGTGCCGTTTTCACTGCTGTTTGCAATCTTTATAGACCTTAACATGGCGCTCACGGCATCTTTAGAACCCACCTCATACCCCATGGCCCTGGCACTGCTCGGCGCCGGATGCATCAGCCAGGCAGTGGGCGTGGTGCTTGAACTGAAACCGAACGTGGCCATAATGAGCGCCGAAGGGTTCGTGAAATACGCCGCCCGACGCTACAACAAAGACTTCGGACGCCTGAAGGTAATCTTCGACGTCACCCTGGTAAGCTCGGCCCTCCTGCTCGGCGTGGCCTGTTCGGGTCATATCGAGGGGGTGCGCGAAGGCACCGTGATAGCGGCCCTCTCTACCGGATTCATCGTGTCGTTCCTGTCGCGCCACATCTTCACCCGCGCCAACCTCAACCGCCTCACCTTCCACCGCCTCTGACCCGCCCCACAGCGCCCGCGCAGCACTTCCACGGCACTTCCCACGACGCTCTCCATGACACGCCCATGACACGCCCCTCGGCACGCCTCTCGCGTTACGTTCCACGACACTCTCTTTGGCAACCTCCTGGCACTCCCATCCACTCTCCCACAACGCTCACCTCTGGACTCATTCATGGCTATTCTTCCGACCGGGAATGAGAAAAATCATGCCAAGACAGATACTAAAATCACGCTGGGCACCATCAAATTTTGCCAAAAGCATTGCCGTTTGCAAAAAAATCCCTATCTTTGCACGTCGATAAGCGCCTGAGGCCTCCGGGCCACGGCACCGGCACCAACAGGAATACCCCTCACCCGGGTTATTTCAGGTCCTATAGCTCAGTTGGTTAGAGCACCTGACTCATAATCAGGGAGTCCTTGGTTCAAGCCCAAGTGGGACCACTCATAGCAAAACAAGATGAATAAGGCTCTGAAAATCGCTGATTTTCAGAGCCTTTTATTTTTCGCCTACCACGGCAAAACGAGAGTCCATCTACAACATACTTTGAATTTGCGACAGATGTCTGTACATCAAAAAAATTTAGTAAATTTGCATTTACTACAGTTTGAACATGGAGACTCCAGAATCTTTCAGCCTTGAATTGCTGAGGGCATATAAAGAAGATTCCCGGCTTGAAGTCAAGTCGGCACGTGGCGGTCTGCCCAACTCTTTGTGGGAATCGTATTCAGCCTTTGCCAATAGCGAGGGCGGTGTGATTGTGCTTGGAGTAAAGGAAAACGCCAAAGACGGGTCTCTTTATGTCGAAGGACTTGATGATGTTCATAAGTTGATGAAGGATTTCTGGAATACAGTCAACAACCGTCAGAAGGTGAGCAGCAATATTCTTACCGACAGTATGGCTGTCCCGGAAAAACTCGAAGGGAAGGAAGTGATTGTGATTAATGTGCCACGTGCAGAGCGCACATCCCGGCCTGTGTATGTCGGTTCTGACCCACGTACAGGAACATATCGCCGGAATTTTGAAGGAGACTATCACTGTTCGCTCGAAGAGGTATCGCTGATGATAAGGGATTCGTCGCTTGTGACCGATGATAATAAGCTGCTTACCGACCTTGATGTCTCTGTGTTCTGCCCGGACAGCGTCAAATCCTACCGGAATATATTCAAACTTATCCGTCAGAATCATCTGTGGAATAAAGAAGATGATGCTATGTTCCTGCGTCGTATCGGCGCAGTCAGGGAGGACAAGGATACAGGCAAATTTCATCCGACCGTTGCCGGTCTTCTTATGTTCGGATATGAATATGAGATTACCGCTATCTTTCCTAATTATTTTCTCGATTATCAGGAGAACCGTACCAATGGGATCTATGCCCGCTGGACTGACCGTATAACTTCACAATCGGGCGACTGGAGTGGCAACGTGTTTGATTTTATTCTGAAAGTCATTCCAAAACTGCAGGCAGACCTGAAAGTTCCGTTTATGTTCAAAGGCAATTTCAGGGATGAGGATACGCCACTGCACAAGACTGTACGCGAGGCTACGGTGAATATGCTGGCAAATGCTGACTTTTATGGTCGGCGCGGCGTAGTGGTTCAGAAAAGTGCAGAAGGCTTTAAGTTCGCCAATCCCGGCAGTATGCGTGTGTCGTTGATCGAGGCTTTGCAGGACAGCGCGTCTGACCCACGTAACGGAGTGATGATGAAGATGCTTGCGATGGTGGAGTATGGAGAACGTGCCGGAAGCGGTATTCAAGGAATATTCAAGACGTGGCAGAGTGTATATCACTGCGAACCCAAGTTGGAAGTGACAACCTCAGGTGGCGTTGACCGTACAACGCTCACTCTTGGTTTTGAGGGACACCAGCCCGACATTGAGGCAATGAAGTTACTTTATGGAAATCCCGATGACCTTATTGAGGTAAGCCATACCCAAGAAAGTAAGGGAAAAATGGGCGATGGCCTGAATAATTCACCGGAAAGTGATGGAGAACACGATTCAGTTCATCAGAAATCCAATAAAGGTTCACTGGAAGATATGCTGACCTCACTATTGAGTTCACCAGAGTTCATCAGAAGTTCATCAGATCAAAAGGTATTAATGTTGCTGAAATCAGACCCAAGATTAACGCTGGATAGGATTGCCGGCTTCCTGAACATGACCAAAAGAGGAGTCCAAAAGATTACAAATCGACTGCAACAAACTGGAACCCTCTCCCGTAAAGGCTCAACCAAAGCCGGCGAGTGGGTTGTGAAAGAAGGAATATAATCCAAGGAATTTTTAACAATATTCTTATCGATTTAACATCCGAGATGTTGTGTAAATAGCGAAAATTTAGTAATTTTGCTCCCAGTCATGTACCACATGGCGGAAGAACATTGAAATCTGTAGGAGTAGAAATCGGGAATGGTTGCTGATACCCCTTGGATTAAATGTCTGATAATCACGAGACTTAATTTCGGTTCCACTGTCCTAGTGGGACCACCAATAAATTTAAAAGCGACCTGCGAAAGGGTTGCTTTTTTTATAAATTCTGTGGTAAATGGAGCAATTCAAATTATCCGATATAAATATATGTTTATGGGATAAATACTTTGTCTCATTTATTCCACATCCTGACATAAACATAATTGTAGGCATCAACGGCAGTGGAAAAACCACATTGTTGACAGAAATACAAAAGATTGCTAAAGATGTCGTCATGGATAATGGTGAATGTATCTACATTCCGTCTGTGGACAATTTGATTGCAAAAGATGGCCGTAAAAAATCAACGGCTCTGTCACAGTATCTGGATTCCTATATTTATGATATGAAAACGGGGCCTTCCTTGATGTACTACAGGATGTCTATGCTTGATGCCCCTTCATCCGTTCAAAACAGAGTTAAGGAACGGATAAATAAGTTGCTGTGTATTATTAATGGCCTTTTTAAGGAAACGAGCAAGAAAATAGAAATAGATGGTAATAAATTTATCATTTATTCCGATGGAGATATATTGCCTTTGCACCGTCTGTCGTCCGGAGAGAAACAATTGTTGCTTATACTTTTAACAGTGTTCCTTACGGATGAAAAGGATTCAGTCATACTGATAGATGAACCTGAGAATTCGCTTGATATAAGTTGGCAATATAAGTTAATTAATTTGCTTGCTGACATTAATCCCAACGCTCAGTTCTTCATAACTACGCATTCGCCCAGTATTTTTGGCGATGGGTGGGGGGATAGAATAATCTACATGGAGGAAGTAAGGCATAAAATATGAGCAGGATAGAAGATCAGGCAAATTACTATAAGAATCTTCATTTACGCGATAGAAACATCCGTGCGGTAGTACATGTTGAGGATAAGGATGATGAGAAATTCTGGAACAACCAGTTTCAGAATGTAGCACCAGGCAACTATCATTTTGTATCCCAAAGCAAAAGTAATAAGGGGGAGGATACCACCGGATGTGAACAATGTCTCAGATACCTGCCATACATAAATAATCAATTCTTTATCTGCATTGACAGTGATTTGCGTTTATTACGCCAAGAAAAGGGCTTGACTTCAGATAAATACATCGCCCAGACGTATACATATTCATGGGAAAACCACCATTGCGCTGCAAAACAATTGCAGGATCGCTTTGCCGCCATGGTGCCGGATGTTGAGTTCGATTTTGCTGTGTTTCTGACTGAGTTGTCGCATGTAATATACAAGCCTCTTCTGGCTCTGGTGCAATGTAATACGCCTGAGTTGAATGCAATTTGGAATATCAGGAAATTCAACAGGTGTATTCCGCTTCAACCATCAAGAAAAGACT
>CALJBF010000033.1 GCA_938027385.1 uncultured Porphyromonadaceae bacterium
TCACACCCTGCAGGTTGTAGACCTCGGTAGCCATCTGCTCATCAGCGCCGGCGACAATCCCGATAAGGGAAGAATACTCTGAAAGGGGCAGTATAGTGGGAATACTGTTCCATCCCTCGGCCTGCCGGTAAAGCTCGACTGATTCATCGGGCACATACAGCGTGCCCTCGCTTGTCATGGGTGTGGAAGAGAATGCCCACGACATGATATTCTGCGGTTCCGGATTATAGTTGGCGATAGTCCTCAACTGCATACAGGGCATCCACACATCATTTGACAGATTAGTGACCCCGGCCGGAATCTCCATGCTCTTTATGGCGGTACCCGACAGAGCATAGCAACCTAACCCTTTGACATTCCCGGGCAGGATTATTCGCGACAGCTGGTCAAGCCCCTCGAAAGCCCAGTCAGGCAACCGGTCGGCAGCCTGACGCTCGTTCACGGCGAAACTGTTTATCTCGACATCCGGGGCATATGTCTCGCGGATGGCAGCGCCGCGAAGATCAAGCGAATACACACCCGGCATGTGCGAACGTATGTACCAGAAGTCAAACGCGTCGAGCGAACCGGTAACCGTCAGCGAGCCTACCGAAACGGCGCGCTCTGCCGGAATCCGTGACTCCAGGCTCTCGCCTGCAGCAAGATGCACCGTCTCGGGGGCGGCATAACCGTGAGCCTCGGCGGTGACGTAATAGTCATCGTCCATGACCTGGAATTTCACGAACGTGCCTTCCGTTCCCGAAACACCCTGTACCTGCCTGTCACCGTAGGCATATCTGCCGTCGACCGTGACTTTGCCGTATCCGGTTCCCGGAGTCTCGAAGGCTATGTAATAGCACGGACTCTTCCCCATGAGGATTCGCTGTTCTGTCACCGGTCCCAGCGGCACGAACCGGTCCATATAATTTATGGAGGAATGGTTCTCGAAAACCAGCACGCTCAACGCGGGATCCAGGTCATAATGTATGGTGCTGAAACGCGGGGTGTTGCCCCTGGCGGGAATCGACGCCGGAATATGCGAACAGCCCAGCACTTCACGGAAATCGGTTCCGTCCACGTCACGCTGCTGACGGGCGAAAAGCTGTATGCGGTCGGTCGGCTCGACAGGTACCGTGAATTTCTGGTCGACCAGCACATTGTCATGCGCCATGGGCAGACTCTGGTAATATTCGTCGTAATCCACCCACTCGTCGGAATAGAATGTGCTGAAAGGATTGACCGAAAGCTCTTTCAGCCGACCGTTCTTATCCACAAGACCGCATGCGAGTTCATACCCGCATCCGTTCTGGCTGCGCACTGTCGGGAACTTCAGGTCGAAAGGCTCACCCTGCCTGACGTCTGTCACACTGATATTCAGGAAATCTGTCTCCTCGAAAAGTGTATACAGGTCATCTTTTGACATATACACCTTTGAATAAAGCGCGCCACTGTGATCAGGCTCGATATTGCGCACCATCCCCGAATTGTAAGCGTAATCGGTAAGCGAGAGGTCGAAGTAGCCGTTTGACTGCCCCTCCCAGCCCCAGTTTACATGGAACATGCCTGCGGCGTCATAACCATCGACGACGTATGCATGCCCCGGCGTGGCGTGCATGTAGTCATCCGTTCCATAACCGCAGTAGATTACGGGCAGCCCGCGGTCTATCTGTCCGCGCAGAATCTCAAGCCATTCATCCCACCCGTAGTCTTTGCCGACCAGAAACTCACATTCGGGGGAATACGAGAATTTTTCAGTCAGCTCGTGTCCCGCGGTCTGGGTGTAGGCGTTGGTTCCGGTCGCGAAATCGCTGTACTCGCTGCGCACAGCCTGCCCGGCGGCAAGCATGAGGGTGCCTACGGCCTGTTTCTGTGTAGCTGAAGACTCGCTAGTCAGGGTCATCGGCATGGCCGTGTAGTCAAAACTGTATTCATCGAACTTCTGTATATAATCGTGGCCGTCGCGCGACAGAAGTTCCCAGCTGCGACCTCTGGCGGGCCAGCTGTGGTAACGCATCACAATGGCCATGGCAGTGGCCACACATCCCGTCGGAGCATTCTCCCCGTCAATCAGGGGAGTAAGCGTGTTGTACGGCTGATTCTGCCCCCACTCGGGTGTCTGGAGCAGACGTCCACCGGCCCGCGGCGCACGGGCAACCGTGACCTCCTGCCTGGCGGCATCAATATGGCCAAGCCATCCGGAGAGCTGCGGCGGCATGTCGGCCACATCTATTCTCCCAGACAGCGAATAGCCGACGACACGTCCCTCGTCGCGACCGGCCACTATCACGAATCCTTCTGATTCCACGGCATTGAAAATATAATAGGGGCGTGCGGCGGTCATCGACTGCGTGGTGGCTGCGGCATCACATTCGCTCAGAAAGGTGGTGCCCAGAAAGCGCGACGCGACCGCCCGGGCATCAGAACGGCTTACAGCGCCTGCATCTATTTGACAGAAGATGACGGCCAGGAACGGCCAAAGCAGAAACAACTTTTTCATGTATCAATTATTTAAGATTCTGAAGTCCTGTTTTATAGGCCGCGGAATGACTGGCCTTTGGCCGCGGTCTCGCGGCCATACTGCACAGCGTGCGTGGGGCAGATGTGGTAACAGCGCAGGCAGAGGGCGCAGTCGCGGCCCCAGACGGGATGCCCGTCGGCCATGGTGATGTTGCCTGTGGGGCATGAGCGGGCGCAGAGTCCGCACGAAATGCAGTCGGCGGTAGTGTGGAACGGCTTTGGCGACATGCAGGTTGCGCAGAACAGCGGGTAGATGACCCAGGTCTTCATCCACGCCCATGAGCCGCGGACGACATCGCTCTCGGCAAAGCCGGCCAGGATGCGCGAGGCTATCCCGGCCACACGCTCCGGCATAGCCGCCACCTTGGCGTCGGCCACCTCAGGGGTGTCGGTGTCAAATCCGCTCATGCAGACGTAGGTGTTGGGCATCGTCACGGAGAACGCTCCGCGCGGCGACCATCCGCGGCGCCCCACCAGCTTGCGCCAGCGGTCGTCGGCACGTCCCACGTCGTCGCCGCAGGTGCACACCAGGAAGTGGGGTGCCTCATGCGCACCCTTTATCTTTGAGCGGCGTATGAACCGGTTCACCACCGGGGGGAGGCCCCAGCTGTATATCGGGCACACCCACACCACCGGCTCGCCCGCAGGCACTTCAAGCACCGTGCCCGGAGGGTTGGTGAGCAGGTCGCCGCAGAGCATCACGACCTCACCGCCGATGTGACGCTGCAGTTCAAGCGCCACGAGGCGCGAGTTGCCGGTTCCGGTAAAGCAGAGTATCATCGTATGGTCACCTGGGTCGCGCCGTAACCGTATTCGCGGAACGAGGCATCCTGCACGTCATGCCCCTTGTAGCGGTGCGAAAGTTCTTTCATCAGCGCCTGGCGCAACACCCCCTCACCCTTGCCGTGGATGAAGACGATACGGGTGCCCTTGCGCGAGAGATTCTCGTTCATCACCCGGCGGAAAGTGTCGATCTGGTAATTGAGGATGTCGGCGTTCGAGAGCCCGGCGGTGGTGTCGAGCAGTGCCGACACATGCAGGTCGACCTCGATAAGGTCGGGACTCTTCTTATGGCTCACGGGACGCGGCTGGCGGCGGATCTGACGGTCGGCCTCCTTCTTCTGGCGCATGGCATCCTCTACCGAGGCCGAGCTGATCACCATCGGGCGCTGGGGCACATCGTTTATCACGATGTCGACCGGCAACACCTTCTCGTCGAAGTAGCGGTTGTCGCGGAAACAGTGCAGTTTGAAGAACTTTGTGGTGTCGAGATGCGTCTCCACGGCTACCGGAGCCTTCAGGGCAAACTCCTTGTCGTGCTTGAAAGCCACATACTGCACGGCCACGCGGTCGAGGCGCCCGGCCTGTTCACCTGTAAGCTCCTCAAGGAATAGTTGTATGTTCGGCTCGATCATGCCGGCGAAACGGGTTGTCCACCCCTGCTCGTCATCGGCACGCGAAAGATAGGTGAAATACATGTAATAGTTCGAGTCGTTGACCAGATAGACCTCGAACGTGGTGGTATTGAGATGTTTCGCCTCTACCGGCAGATAGGCCAGCACCAGATTTATGCGGTTGCCTGTCGGGGTCTCGCCGGGGGCGACACCCGACGGCTCGTCGGCCACCTTGGTCTCTACGAACTTGCTGAGTTTCTCGGCCTGTGCCTGCTCTTTGGCGCGGCGCGTACCGCCGAAAGCGTCGGCCTTGGCATCGTCGCCGGCGGCACGTACCACCACAAGCTCTTTCAGCAGCACCGGGGTCTCGAAACCGTCATCCTCCTCGACATGCGCTATCTGCCCGTCGATGCGGACGATGCGGCCCCCACCCGTACTGCTCAGGAATCTCACTGTATCTCCTACTTTTGCCATAGTCTTCTTATTTTATTTTTGACACAAAATTACTGATTTCCGTCTGATTTCAGTAATTTTGCAGGCCAAAACATAGCACCACAATGAACGCAACCCCGGAACAGATCGGCCACATACGCATCGAAGATTTCAACTATCCGCTGCCCGACGAACGCATAGCCCGCCACCCGCTGGCCGACCGTGCCGCCTGCAAACTGCTTGTGCGCACTGCCGACGGCGCCGTGACCGAGCACCGTTTCAGCGAACTGCCGGGGCTGCTCCCCGCCGATGCCATGCTTGTCTACAACAACACGCGCGTCATCAACGCCCGTCTGCGGTTCCGCAAGGGAACCGACCATACTGGGGCGCTCATCGAGATCTTCTGTCTCGAACCGGTTGAACCCGCCGACTACGCGCAGAATTTCGCCGCCACGGCGATGTGCTCGTGGAAATGTTTCGTGGGGAACTCCAAACGCTGGAAAGATGGGGCGCTGACTATGCCGCTCACAATCGGCGACGAGGCGCTCACACTAACGGCCACCCGCAAGGGCCGCGAAGGGAACGCATCGGTAGTGACATTCACATGGGACAACCCCGCCGTGACATTCTCGCAGATCATATCGGCGGCGGGCGAGATACCCATCCCGCCATATCTGAACCGCGGAACTGAAGATTCCGATTCAACCGACTACCAGACGGTCTACTCGCACATCGACGGTTCGGTGGCCGCCCCCACGGCCGGACTGCACTTCACTGACGAGGTGCTCGACGAGATAAGCCGACGCGGCATCCCGCGCCGCGAGCTCACCCTGCATGTGGGTGCCGGCACGTTCCAGCCCGTCAAGTCAGACGAAATCGGCGAACATGAGATGCACAGCGAGTTCATAGCGGTGCCCGTGCGGCTCATCCGCGAGCTTGCCGAGACCGACCGGCGCGTCATCGCCGTGGGCACCACTTCGGTGCGCACTCTCGAAAGCCTCTATCATGCCGGCGCCATGACGGTGCGCGGCACCTGGCAGGGGGAGGTCCCGCAATGGGAACCCTACACACATGCCGGCGAGGACGTCACCCCCCGACAGGCGCTTACGGCCCTGGCCGACAGTCTTGAGGGCGCCGGTCAGGATACATTCATGGCCCAGACACGCATCATTATCGCGCCCGGCTACCGCTACCGCATCGTCAGCGGGATGGTGACCAACTTCCATCAGCCGCAGTCGACACTGCTCCTGCTGGTATCGGCCTTCACCGGCGGCGACTGGCGCCCGATGTATGACTTCGCCCTCGAAAACGGATTCCGTTTCCTCAGCTACGGCGACGCCTCGCTGCTGCTGTGACCAAAACCAGATTCAATTTCGCGAACCGCATTTCCCCTGCAACGCCTCGCAAAGAAAAACGAGAAAAACAAGTATTCCGAGTATCATAATCGTAAAAGTTTAAAGTTGTCAGTGTTGTCATGAGGTTCATACCGCCTGTGACAGCATGAACCGGCGTGGGCCTGCCACACGGAGAACACGTTTAGAGGTGGTGCCTTGCGTGCGGTTGCGCAGATTTACCGTGATTATTCCTGAAAAACCGGCAAGCTCGCGCGTGAGTGCCATCAACAGGTCGTTCACCGACCGTATGCCGGTGAAAGCGGCGTTATAAATGGTGCGTCCAAGTTGCATGGCGGTTGCAAAAATCTCGTCGCCCGCGTTCACGGTAAAATCATTCCGGGTAATGTTGAAATCAAGTGTTGTCATATAATATAACTTTTTTATTCACACTGCAAAATTACCCGCTACATGAGCAACAATATTGCCCATCAGCTTTAAACAACCTTAAATCTGTAAAAAAACGAACCCCCGCAGAGGCTGTCACAGTCGCTGCGGGGATTCTCACATAATTGTCACAATGCTATATTCTTTTTTGAATATCCATCTTGACAGGACTACTATATCTATCAATAAGTATCTGTATGCATCAAATCATTGCCGGTATATTTGAGGAAGAGGGGCGCCGGGTCATTTCACGCGGAATTTCTTCCCTGCCGATACATATATGCCGGGCACCAGGCGGTCGCGGTCGACGCGGATACCCTGCAGGTTGTAGACGGGCGCGTCTGCGGCGTCATCGACCACGATGCCTGCAAGGGCGGTCTTGCGGCTTACCTTGACCACGGTGCTGTCAGCAGCGAGGCTGAACACATGCGCACCTTCGGCATCGGGTTCCGACACGGCGTCATTCACGAGAACCTCATACTCGTCGGCAGGAAGGTTGACCTTCACGGCCACCTCGTCACCCTTGAAGAGGTCAAGCGTCTCGGCGAAATCAGCCACCGGCACAACCTTGTTGTGCATGGCCTCGACCCCGACACCATCCTCGATGTCAAACGACAAGGTTGCGGCGGTAGGAAGCCCATCCACATATACATGCACCACGTCGTTGCCGGTGTAATACACCGAGTAGCTTGTCGACCATTCCGACTGTTTCTCTACGGCAAGGTGGTTGTGGTAGACATTGGTCACGGGGCCTGCGGGTTCATTGATATATCCGCTGATTGATGCCGGCGACCCAGCCAATGACACATCATACACATTGTAACCCGTCTGGGGCTCGGGGAACACGTTGGCACCGTCGAAAGCGTTCATCGAGCCGAAATAGCTCAGAGCCTCGGCATTGTCGATGAACAGCGCGGTCTTGTGGTCATAGAGCACCTCGGCAAGGGTGACCTGTATGTCGCAGGCGCCGTTGTAGCATGTATATGAGAAGTTGTTCTTGGAGAACGACAGGTTCTCGTCGGCGGGGTCTATTGTCACGTTCTCGATATAATAACCCTGCTCGGGCATCACGGTGAGCTGGTTGTCGTAGGGCTCCTGCATGGGGATGGTGAACACTCCGTCGGTGCCCTCCATCAGTGTGCCGTATGAGCTGCCCTTGTAGACACGCGCCTTGTCGGGGAAGTTCACATGCACTGTGGCGTTGAACGGCTCGTAGCGGCGCACGGTAAAGCTGTGGGTCGCATCGTCAGAGGCGGTGAAACTGTATGAGTAGATGGCGCCGGGGTTATCGACACCGTTCACCTGCATGCCGATGATCTTATAGTTCTGGGTGTCATACGAATATTCTACAGGTGTGCCGGCCTTCACGGTGTAGCTCCCCGAGCTGATGTCGACGGGCTGGAGGGGATTGCCGGCCCGTACGGTGAGGAACCCGAACTCGCCGGTCGACGACTCAAGCGTGTATGTGACATCCTTGTCGGGGAAAGCCACCTGTATGTCTATCACGGCGCCGTCGGCGGGTGTCACGCGCCAAGTGCCGTACATCTCCTCTACGGTTCCCTCTGAGACGGTGATTTTGTAGATTTTCTTCTGATAGTCCTTTGTACCGAACTGGAGGGGCAGCTCGTCGGCAGGATCGTATCTTACAACGGTCGAAGGCTCGGTGAATGTGACGAAACCATTGATCTGATAACGCATCATCTGTATGGCCTCCGGCTCGTCGATATTTACCGTCACGCTGGCGGTGCGGCTCTCGGCCTCGGGCTTGGTGACGATGACGAAGGTCTCGCCCTCGATATTGTCATATGAGCTGACAGTAATCGAAGTGCTGGTCTTGCTGCTGATGTAGTTGGCGGCGCCGGTCGACTGACGCACGCAGCTTGTGATGAAGAAACCGTCGACAGCGGTGATCTGAACGGTGTGGTAATTGTTGTCTATCGACAGTGTGTTCTGACCGCTCACAAGCTGAATCGGGTTCTCCTGGGTGGTGTAGGTATCATTATCGTACCAGGTTTCTACGGCTGTGACATGCGAGGCATCGTCAATGTCGATGTAGAACGTGACCGGATCGGCATACGAAACCGCTGAACCGGTCAGGATCAGTGACAGGAAAAGTAGAATTTTCTTCATGAATGATGACATTTTTTATGAATGTGATATTGATTCTGGAGCTCGAATTAGGCGAGCATGTAATTTTGACACAAATATAATAAGAATTCTTTCAAACACACAATTTTTTCAATGGATTTCGACCATATCTATTGAAATACGGACAAAAATCTATTGGCATGCCGAATTAACGAGCCATTTTATGTGTATCTTTGCACCATTCACAACCACATCACATATTATTTTTATATGAAGAAATTTTACCTCCCTTTAATCATGGCGGTCGCCTGCACCGCCGGCATGCGGGGCGCCGACCCGATTACCGTCGATTTCGTGCCGAACAAAATGCAGTATATGTGCAAGCCCGGCGCGCTGCCTGACACCGACGTGCTGGTGTTCAACATCACCGAGACCGATTTCTATCCCGACCACACGACGAAACATCCAGGCTGGACGCTGGCCCTCGAGGCCGTCGGTCCGCTCAGCAACACCCAGGTCAACGAAGACCCCGGCGTGCCGGTAGGCTCATATACCGTGGGGATCGGCTGGGACGACAAGGGAAAGTATGTACCCTTCACCATACGCGACTATTCCGAAGCACGCCATATCGTGGATGACGGAACGGACCGTTATACCGACCATTACGACATCAACTCTGGCAATTTCGAGATTACCCGGGAGGACGACAGATATTACATCTCGGGGCAACTCCAGGGAAAGGCCTACAGCCTCACCGACAGCCAGGAGGTCACCGTCAATATCGCCAGGACAGAAGTGTCGCCGGAGTACACATTCTTCGGCTATCCCGAGGTCGAGGACGGTTACGAACTCACCGACCCGGGACTCATCGGCTCATACACCGTGCGGTCATACAAAAACTCGGCATACTGGGGCGAATACAACCTTGAGTTCTACACCACGCCCCTTGACGAGACTGTGACCGTAAGCGGCGCCGGCGCGATAATGAAGGTGGTGCTATGCACCCGAGCCGACGAAGAAATCTCGCCGGAGTCACTGGCCGGCGAATACCCGCACAAGTCATATCTCTACAGTATCTACGAGCCGTTCGACATGCGCGGCGGTTTCCTGATGGAGGTCGACCTCACGTTCGGCGCCACCCAGGGCTCGCGTATCACAGTCTACGATCCCCATGGCCTCCCGATAAAGAGCTCGTTCGCCGATTCGGGCGTCACCAAAGTGACATACCTCGGCGACCTTCAGTACCGCATCGAAACCGACATGTTCAACCAGTTCGGCGACGTTTCGCGCTGTGTATGGGAGGGGCCGCTGTTCGAGCATGTGAAGAACGCGCCCAAGGTGGCCGGCATCGACGGCATCATCGCCGACACCGACAATGCTCCCGCCGAATACTTCGACCTCTCGGGCAAGCGCGTCGAAGGCGATATGGCTCCGGGCATCTACCTGATGCGCCGCGGCGACACCGTCACCAAACAGATTGTAAGATGACACTTATAAAACAGTAAAATCACACTTATATAACTGTTTCACACAAATCAACGCAGAAAGATGGCGCTATGTCTCGACCGGCACGGCGCCATCACTATTTATATCTTGAAATTTCAGAGGGAATTGACGAGGTCGTCGAGCGATTCCTCCTTCCCCAGACCCATCTTCTTGCGTATGCGGTAGCGGGCTGAATTGACCGAGGCGCGCGAGATGCCGAGCGCCAGCGCTATGTCATCGGTGGACTGACCGATGCGGATCAGCATGCACAAGTTCTCGTCGCCTGGCGTAAGCCCCTGACAACGGGCGCGCAGACGGGTCAGGAACTCGGGATAAAGCGCCGTGAACGAGTGGCGGAACCGCGCGGTATCCTCGGCCGACATCGATGAGGGGGTGAGCTCGCTCCAGTTCTTCTCCATGTCGGCACCCGACTGCAGCTGCTCGATACGGCGGTTCAGCATCTTCTGGTTCTCGATGAGCGTGGTGATCTGATGCGAGTCCACGGCCCTGCGCCTGACATGCAACCGGTGACTGAGAACCAGATAGATACCTGCCCATATCAGCAACGCCGCGCCGAGCACGCATGCCAGCGTGAGCCAGAGCACGCGGTCGCGCTCGTGCGAAATCTCGGCTTTCAGACGGCTGTTCTCGCGCAGATGTGCCTTCACTCGGTACTGCAGGTCGGCGGCTATCGACTGGTAGCGGGCATGGATTATGTCTATTGAGTCAGCCAGGGCGAAAGTCTCGCCGTAAAGCCTTGAAGCATCCCCCAGGCGCCCCGTGCTGGTATAGATCTCGATGAGGTTGCGGTCGGCACCGAGAAGAAGGGCCGGCTCGGGGCACTGGGCGATCGAGTCGCGGGCCTGCTCCATGAGCGACAGCCCCGACACGTCGCCTGACAGCCAGCGTGCATAGCCAAGCGCCAGCTGTTCCTCCCAGAGGCCGTGCCGGTCGGCCACATACGCGTCGAGGTCGGCTATCGCCCGGCTGAGATCGGCCTTGTCGGCACAATATTTCACCGCCAGCACGGCACGGCGCGCCCTTATGTAGTTGCGGAACACGCCGCCATGCGGCTCACGCAGCCGGTCGACGACCCGCTCGGCCGAGTCAAGGTACACGAAAGCCGAATCAGCCGCCCCCTTGCCGGCGAAAATGAAGGCACGGAACGTGAAAAGGTCGGTGAGCAGATAGTCGTTGGGCCGTGCCAGCTCAAGAGCCCGGCTGTTGGCCGTCAGGGCCGAGTCATACATCTCTACACTCGAATAGAGGTTCGACTTGTTCCCGAGCACATACACCGCGTCGCGCATTGGCCATCCGGTGGCCGCCAGGGTATCCTGTGCCTCGTTCAGCAGATCCATGGCCTGCGGAAAACGCCCGCGGTCACAGCACAGCATCGCGGCCTGCGCCAGCACCTGGGCCGACAGCCACCTGCCGCCGTGACGCATTGCATGCACGGCCCTCTGCTGCATGTCGTAGGCCGCGGGAGGGTCTGACTCGCACAGCAGACGGGCCGTGAGATGAGCGCAGATCTCCTCCTGTGTCTGGTCACTGCTCGGGGGCAATGACGCCGCCGCCGCCACGAGCGAGTCAAAGCCGCGGTCCTTGAGCATATAGGCGCACATGGCTTTGAATGTGGCGATATAGAATCTGTTCGGAACCGACACCTCAAGCCGGCCAAGTGAGTCGAGCACACGCGCATAATGGCGCACGGAATCGGCATCAACAGCCCTGTAATAGGCGGTGTGATACAGACGTCCCTCGCCTCCGGGGTCAGCCCGGAGCCGCTCAAGACAGACCGCGTACCCTTCGTCAGGCGCCATCACGGCCACAGAGTCGGCAAAACCGTCGGCCGACCACTCTTGATGCCCTCTGTGACACCCCGGCAAAAACGCCAGCATCACAGCTATCAGAAACAGTTTCCTCATCTCAAAGCAATTGAATCACAAATCTACCAAATTTAGGCGGTTACAACAGCATACGCACCGCAAATCTATTGAATAATCTATTGCACCCGCCTCCGGAACCACCTGCGGCAGCCGACGGCAATAGTTCATATATCCGCCACCACGATAAATGACACCCGATAGACGGCGCTCCAAAAGGGCGCCGGCAGCCTTCCGTGCCGTAAAGAAAGTTTTTGAGGGTTTGTGGATTTTTAGTAATTTTGTGGCTTAGAACAAACAGCAAACAAACACATCCACAGAAGATGCTTCAGAAAATAGACGCACTCAAAGCCGAAATCGAGGCTCTTGAGGCCGCCACTCCCCAGGAGGTAGAGGCCCTGCGCATAAAATACCTGTCAAAGAAAGGTGTGGTCAGCTCGCTGATGAACGATTTCCGCTCGGTTCCCGCCGACCAGAAACGCGCCGTCGGCATGGCCGTCAACGAACTCAAGACACTCGCCACCGAGAAGATCAACGCTCTCAAGGAGGCCACCGAGACGGCCGACACCGGATTTGACGGGCTCGACCTCACCCGCTCGGCGGCGCCGATGCCGCTGGGCACACGCCACCCGCTGTCGCTGGTGCGCGAGGAGATTTCGGGCATCTTCCGCCGCCTCGGGTTCAACATCGCCGAAGGCCCCGAGATCGAGGATGACTGGCATGTGTTCTCGTCGCTGAACTTCGCCGAAGACCATCCGGCCCGCGACATGCAGGACACATTCTTCATCGGCCGCAACCCCGAGGTGCTGCTGCGCACCCACACGTCGTCGGTGCAGACCCGTGTCATGGAGCACGCCCAGCCCCCCATCCGCATCATCTGCCCGGGCCGTGTGTACCGCAACGAGGCCATCTCGGCGCGCGCGCACTGTTTCTTCCATCAGGTCGAGGCGCTGTATGTAGACCGCAACGTGTCGTTCGCCGACCTGAAACAGACCCTGCTCTACTTCGCCCGCGAGATGTTCGGCCCCGAGACCAAAATCCGCCTGCGCCCGAGCTACTTCCCCTTCACCGAACCGTCGGCCGAGATGGATATCTCGTGCAACCTCTGCGGCGGCGAGGGTTGCGGTTTCTGCAAGCACACCGGCTGGGTGGAGATTCTCGGCTGCGGCATGGTAGACCCCAACGTGCTCGACGCCTGCGGCATCGACTCGAAAGAATACAGCGGTTTCGCCCTCGGCATGGGCGTGGAACGCATCGCCAACCTCAAATACCGCGTGAACGACCTGCGACTGTTCTCTGAGAACGACCGCCGTTTCCTGCGCGAATTCACCGCAACCCACGCCTGACACCGGGTATCTTACCTCACCAGCAACCACGCCGATGACCCTAAAGGAACGATACGAGAACGTGATGCGCAGTTTTGCCGACGCCATGCCCGCGCCGGAAACCGAACTGCGCTACGACTCGCCGTTCCACCTGCTCATCGCTGTGATACTGTCGGCTCAGTGCACCGACAAGCGCGTGAACATGATCACGCCACCGCTGTTCGAGGCATATCCTGACCCGGCGACGCTGGGCGCCGCACCGGTCGAGGAGATTTTCGGCTACATAAAGTCGGTCTCGTACCCCAACAACAAGGCCCGCTCGCTCTCGGGCATGGCCAGGACGCTTGTCGAGGAGTTCGGCGGCGAGGTTCCCGACAATATCGACGACCTGCTGCGCATCCCCGGCGTGGGGCGCAAGACCGCCAACGTAATGCTCTCGGTGGTGTGGGGAAAAGCCGCCATGGCCGTCGACACCCATGTCTTCCGCGTGAGCGAGCGAATCGGGCTCACCACCGGCTCGAAAACTCCGCTTGAAACCGAAAAGACCCTTGTCAGGCATATCCCCGAGACCGACATACCACGCGCGCACCACTGGCTCATTCTTCATGGCCGCTATGTGTGCAAGGCACGCCGCCCCGACTGCCTGAACTGCACGGTGACACAGTGGTGCCGCTGGTATCAGCGTAACAGTAAGGAGTAAAGCGGCCTGACGTTCTGCAACCACCGGCCCTCACCGCCACAATAGATAATGGAGGAAACTTTTCTTTTCATAATAGAGGTCATCGGCACCTTCGCCTTCGCCATCTCGGGCATACGACTGGCCGCCTATAAATCGTTCGACTGGTTCGGCGCATACGTCGTGGGACTCGTAACGGCCATCGGCGGCGGTACGCTGCGCGACCTGCTGCTTGACATTCCGGTATTCTGGATGCAGACCTGGATGTACCTCGGCGTGACCGGCATCTCACTGGCCATCGTCATAATCTTCAGGCGCCTGCTTGTCAGCAACGACCGCATGCTGTTCATATTCGATACGCTGGGTCTGGCGCTGTTCGTGGTGATCGGCATACAGAAAACGCTGGCCACGGGCTACGACATGTGGGTGGCCATAGTGATGGGTGTGATAACCGGCTCGTTCGGCAGCGTTCTGCGCGACATCCTCATCAACGAGACACCGCTGTTTTTCCGCAAGGACATCTATGCCACGGCCTGTGTGGCCGGAGGCATCGCCTACTGGCTGGCCACCATCGCCGACCGCACCCCGGTGGCTGCCCAGCTCACCTGCGCCATGACCATAATAATACTGCGCATGTGCGCCCTCAGGTGGAACTGGTCATTGCCCGTGTTGCATTACGACGCCATGCCCGCAACCGAAGAGAACCAGACCTCCGGCAAACCTGACGGCACCGCCACGACCGACGACCATGACAGACTCAACGACCACATCGATGACAGCCACCGTGACTGACCGCCATACCATAAAACAGTTTGCGAAATATCTGGCCGTGGGCGTGATAAACACGCTCGTGACCCTCGTCGTGATTGTGGCATGCAAATCGCTGTTGGGAATCAACCCGCTGGTTTCCAACGCGCTCGGATACATCGCCGGTGTCGTCAACTCGTTTCTGTGGAACAGAGCGTGGGTATTCCGCGCCGACGGCCATCTTACCGCACAGGCCGCGAAGTTCCTGATTGGTTTCGGCCTGTGCTACGGCATACAGTTCGCCATCGTGTGGGGCACCATGAAATTCACAATGTTCGACGAGATGCTGTGGCATATCGGCGGTTTCACCCTCTCTGGCTACGGGCTGGTGACCATCCTTGCCATGGGGGTCTACACCGTGTGCAACTTCATCTACAACAAGCTTGTATCGTTCCGGTAACCGACTCAGTATCTGGCGGCGCGTGCCATGAGCATGGCGTCCAACAGAACCATATCGGCCATCGCCTCAATCACGACGGCACCGCGCACGGCAATGCACGGGTCATGACGCCCGGCGGCCTCAAGCGTCACATCATGCCCGGCGGCATCGACAGTGCACTGCGGCAGTCCGATGGTGGGTGTGGGCTTGAAAAACGCCTGGAACACAATCTCCTCGCCGTTTGATATTCCACCCTGAATACCACCCGAATGGTTCGTGGCAAACCTGACCTCGCCGCCGTCGCCGGCATACATGCTGTCGTTCGCCTCAGAGCCGCGCATTTCCGAAAGCGCCGCCCCCGAGCCATATTCAAAACATTTCACGCCGCCAACCGACATCACCGCCGAGGCAAGCATCTGCTGGAGCTTTCCGAAAACCGGTTCTCCCAACCCCGGGGGCACCCCCGTGACACAGCACTCGACCACGCCCCCTATGCTGTCGCGGGCGTCGGAAACCGCTTTCAGCACCGAGGCAAAACATGAGGGATTCATCTCGTCACCAACGGCCACAAGTTTAGCGGAGACCTCCACTTCTAATCCCTCCAGCGCCTGCGCCGCCAGCGCTCCGGCCACCACACGGCTCACCGTCTCGCGCCCCGACGACCGTCCGCCGCCGCGCCAGTCGCGTATGCCGTATTTCTGCTGCCACGCATAATCGGCATGCGATGGGCGGAACACATCGCGCAACCGGTCGTAATCGGCCGGCCACGCGCCGGTATTGCGCACCGTGAAACCTATCGGGGTACCCAGAGT
The DNA here is from genome assembly GCA_938027385.1 of uncultured Porphyromonadaceae bacterium. Taxonomy (GTDB): domain Bacteria; phylum Bacteroidota; class Bacteroidia; order Bacteroidales; family Muribaculaceae; genus UBA7173. Next base: position 15,556 of record CALJBF010000033.1, read on the forward strand.
CAGCATCAGCTCAGAGCTGTCGGTCAACGGGCCGGTGATATTACCGTCCTCGTCACACTCCATGAGTCCCGAGAGAAATTCCACGCGGTCGGCCTCGCGCCGCGGCGACACGCCGCGACCGCCCGGACTGCGGCGCGCCATGAATTTGTCAAAATCCTCGCGGCCGATCATCACACCCGCGGGCATGCCGTCAATCACGCCCCCCATGGCAGGACCGTGTGACTCGCCGAACGACGTCAGCCTGTATATATTTCCGAAACTGTTCATAATCAATCCTTGACAAGATCGGCCGTTTCGGCACCCACATATCCTATCAGGTCGGCAGGCGCTATCTCAAGCTGAAGGCCGCGCTGGCCGGCCGAAACATATATGCGGTCGAAACCGGTGGCCGTGGAGTGGAAGAACGTGGGGAAAGGTTTCTTCATGCCGATGGGCGAACAGCCGCCGCGGATATATCCCGTCAGAGGCAACAGCTCTTTCATCGGCAGCATCGAGGCGCTTTTCATGCCGGCGGCATGGGCGGCTTTCTTCAGGTCGACCTCACGGTCGCCCGGCACCACGCACACGAAATGGCAGTTGCGTGACGCTCCGGCACCCTGCCCCTTCGGGCCAGAGGGTTCGCCGGTGAGCACCAGCGTCTTGAACACGCGGGCGATATCCTCGCCCAACTGCTCGGCCACATGCGTGGCAGCCAGATCATCGGGGTCAACCTCGTATGGCACAAGCCTGTAGGCGATTCCGGCACGGTCAAGCAACCGGGCCACATTTGTCTTCAGATCCTTTTCTTTCTTTCCCATGACTGCAAATCTAACAATTAAATCCCAATTATATATCGAATTATATCGGCAAACTGTCAGAATAATGCGGTAAAACCTGTGCGTCCCGACAGCCATATCCGCACAATCAACTGGCCATCAAGCAGTAGGGATGCACCCCGGTGCATCCTCCGGTTCAATCGACGTAACCTGCTGACGTAAGGATGCACCGCAATGCTATTAACTTAAGGCGCAGTGGCGTCCGCAGGACGCCGATTTCTTCATAA
>CALJBF010000034.1 GCA_938027385.1 uncultured Porphyromonadaceae bacterium
AAATAGCCGATCAGGCGTCCGGAGGCCGAGGTCATGGTGCCGCTCGACAGCAGTTCGACCGACACATAGCTTATCGTGTAGCAGAAAAACGCCACCACGGCAGCCACAAGCAGTTCGGAACGTTTGGAAATCTCGCGCAGCGAGAACATGACGGCGCATCCCGACACTATCTCGACGAAGATGAACTCGAACTGGAAATTGGCTGTGACGGCGCAGAGCATCACCTCCATCACATATACCCAGAAGGCGGTGCGGGCGTTGAAGAACACCAGTACCACCGCCGGCACCATGATTAGCGGAGCCATGTAGATACCTGCCGTAAATGTGCGCCCGAGCACCACGGCACAGATGAAGAATCCGGCCATAAGAATCAGTATGGCCGTGATGCGTTTGATATCGAGCCACTCGGGGTGATAGAAGTGGAAATAGAGGTAGATCAGAGCGAATATCGAGCAGACGAATATCAGGCGCCCGAGCAGCGTGAGCAGTTCGTGCGGACGGTCGTTGGCGCTCTGTTTGTCAAGGGTCTGTTCGTATGAGCGCAGAATGCCGTAGAGCTGGGGTGTGACGATGTCGCCGCGGTCGATGATGCGTTCACCCTTCTGTATCACGCCGATACCGGCTATCACAGGCTGGAGCAGTGTCTCGCGGTAAAGCGATGTGGCCTCTTTGTCCTCTACGATGTTGGGCTGCAGCAGTCCGGCCAAGTCGAGAGCCTGGATTGCGGCGCGGTCAGGGCTGTCGCGGAAGATGCTGTCGAGCATCGCATAGGCGTCGCGCTGCGATATGAAGTCTTTCGTGGGGTAGGTGACATTCTCGTTGTTCTCCGAGAACTTCACTTCGGTGAGTGCACCGGCGGCGATGGCAGATGCGGCGGTCTGGTCGGTGATGCCGCGGTCATAAAGCCGTCCGACGATTGTGGCGAGGCGGTTGCGCGTGTGTGCCGACAGCGAGTGGCTTGCGTTCACGGCTCCGAGCATGCGCGCCTCGGCCTCTTTGTCGCGCCTGAAAATCGGCACCATAGAGCGGTCTATCGAGTCGGTCATGGCGTTTATGGTGGCCGAGTCGCGGTAGACTGTGATATCGAACGGCGCCGTCAGCAGCGGGTATGACCAGGGGCGGTTCTCTTCGTAGAGGAACTTGTGGCGGCTGGCCTGTGGCATGAAAAACAGCACCAGCAGTGTGGCGGCCAGGAATACCCCGGCCAGTAACATCTTCTGTTTTGTCTCTTTTTTCATGATTGCAGTCGATTACAGTATGCGCGCGGCCTTCTGTATGCCCGGTATGCGGCGCACCTGCGCGCAGAGGTCTTCCATCCCCTCGACGTCTGACACCAGCAGCGAGAGATCGCAGGTGAACACCTCTTTTTCTGCACGGATGTCGAGCGCGCGGATGTCGAGCGACAGGTGCGTGGAAATCAGCGAGATCAGCTCGTGCAGAATGCCGTGGCGGTCGATGCCTTCGATGCGAACATGGGCCAGGAAACGGCCTCCGTTTACTTCCCAACGGGCCGAGAGGATGCGCGGGCCGTATGATGCCTTGAGTACCGAGGCGCGCGGGCAGTCGAGACTGTGCACCTCGACTTCGCCGTCGTCGGTTATGAATCCGAGCACGGCGTCGCCGGGGATGGGGTAACAGCATCCGGCGAACCGGAAATTGGTGCCCCCCTTCTCGTCATAGCGCAGCACGTATGTTTCCTTGGTGTTGATGCGGGGCTTGGCGTCGCCGGCGGTGAGCTGTTTCATCTCGGGTTCCGGCGCCGGAGTGCCACGCCCTATCAGTTTAAGTAACAGCCGCTTTGTCTTCGAGCTCTCTTTCTTCAGGTTCTTGATCACATACTCGTTGAGCATGATCTCCTGATTGCCGAGCCGGTAATAGAAATCGTCGCGGCTGTCGCTCTTGTAGAGGCCCATCACTTTGGTGATGGCTATGTTGTCATCCTTTATGTCGTTGTCTTTCAGGAACTGCTCGAAAATCTCGCGCCCTTTGGCTATGGTGGGTTGCTGCAGTTTGCGCAGTGCCTGGCGCAGACGCGTTTTCCCTTTGGCAGTGGCCAGGAAGTCGACCCATTCGGGCTTGGGCTGTTGCGACTGTGACGTAAGCACCTCCACCTGGTCGCCCGACTTGAGCCGCTGGCTCAGCGGCACAAGCTTGTGGTTTACCTTGCCGGCGATGCAGTGTATGCCTATCTGGGTGTGGAGGTTGAAGGCCACGTCGAGCACAGTGGCGTCGGCCGGCAGGGTGATGAGTTCCCCCTTGGGCGTGAAGACCACTATCTCTGAGGCGAACAGGTTGAGTTTCAGCGTGTCGAGGAAATCGAGGGCGTTGGGCTCGGGGTCGTTAAGTATATCCTTGATGGTCGAGAGCCACACGTTGAGTTCCGACTCCTCGTCACCTTCGCCGACCTTGTATTTCCAGTGGGCGGCAAACCCTTTTTCGGCAATCTCATCCATGCGGCGCGAACGTATTTGCACCTCCACCCAGTTGCCGTCGGGGCCCATGACGGTGAGGTGCAGGGCCTGGTAGCCGTTGGCCTTGGGGTTCGAGATCCAGTCGCGCGTGCGGTCGGGGTGCAGTCGGTAGATGTCGGTGATGGCCGAATAAATCTGCCAGCAGATGGCTTTCTCTTTGGCCGGGTCGTCGCAGTCGAAGATTATGCGCGCCGCATACAGGTCATATACCTCCTCGAAAGGAATGTGCTTGGTTTCCATCTTGTTCCAGATGGAATAGACCGATTTTACACGGGCTTTCGCGCTGTATTTCAGCCCCATGTCGTCGAGGGCCTTGCGTATCGGCGCCGAGAAGTGGTTGAAGATGTCCTCGCGTTCGCGGGCGGTGGCGTTTATCTGTTCGGTGAGGCGGTTCCAGGCGTTGGGATGCTCGTATTTGAACGACAGATCCTCGAGCTCGGTCTTTATGGCGAACAGACCGAGCCTGTGGGCCAGCGGAGCATATATATATAGCGTCTCGCCGGCAATCTTGTACTGCTTGTTGGGCGCCATTGACCCCAGGGTGCGCATGTTGTGCAGACGGTCGGCCATCTTGATGAGCACCACCCGTATGTCTTCAGACATCGTGAGCAGCAGTTTGCGGAAATTCTCGGCCTGTGCCGACGCCTTGTCGCCGAATATGCCCCCCGAAATTTTTGTGAGCCCTTCGACCAGCTGGGCTATCTTCGGTCCGAAATTCTGCTCGATATCCTCTACGGTGTAGTCGGTATCCTCTACCACGTCGTGTAACAGGGCCGCGCAGATTGAGGTCGACCCCAGTCCGATCTCCTGGCTCGCAATCTTGGCCACGGCGATGGGATGGAGGATATACGGCTCGCCCGAACGGCGCCTGATTCCCTTGTGAGCCTCTTTGGCGAAGGCGAAGGCACGCTCGATTATCTCGACTTTCTTCCGGTGGTTGGAGGCCAGATAGCCGTCGAGCACCTCGCGGAAAGCCGCCTCGATCTGGCGGTCTTCTTCGGGCGTGGTAAATGCGTTCTTCTTCGGCGCCGCCTGTGCGGCGCCTTGCGCGGGAGGAGTCATCGCCTGTCGGTCATGCTGACCGGGCTGTGGTTGCTTGGGGGTCATGGGCAATTTGTCTTTGACAATCTCTTAAACCACAAATTTAGCGATTTTTTCTTTATGCCGCTCCCCGTTCCCGATTTTTTACAGATGATATTCTGGCCACGGCCTGTAATTGCGGGTCAGAATTTCTGCATGTCTACCAGGTGGCGGTAGTAGCCGTCGGCGGCGATGAGCTGTTCGTGGGTGCCTGATTCGACGATGCGCCCTTCGTGGAGCACGCAGATCATGTCGGCGTTACGGATTGTCGACAGGCGGTGGGCGATGACCAGTGTGGTGCGCCCCTTCATCAGACGCTCAAGCGCCTCCTGCACAAGCTGTTCGCTCTGGGTGTCGAGGGCCGATGTGGCCTCGTCGAGGATAAGGATGGGCGGGTTCTTCAGGATGGCGCGCGCTATCGAGATGCGCTGGCGCTGGCCTCCCGAAAGGCGGCAGCCGCGGTCGCCGATGTTGGTGTCGTAGCCATGCTCAGACTCTGAGATGAAACCGTCGGCGTTGGCGATCCGGGCAGCCTGGCGCACCTGTTCGATGTCGGCGTTGTCGACGCCGAAGGCTATATTGTTGAAGAATGTATCGTTGAACAGTATGGCCTCCTGGTTCACGTTGCCCATCAGTGAACGCAGGTCGTGCACGGCCATCTGGCGTATGTCCACCCCGTCGATGGTGATTGACCCGGCGCTGACGTCGTAGAAACGCGGCAACAGGTCGGCAAAGGTGGATTTGCCCGACCCTGACTGTCCGACGAGCGCCACGGTGGAGCCGGCGGGAATGTCGAGGCTGACGTCGTGCAGCACCTCGTTGTCGCCGTAGCTGAACGATACGCCGCGGTAGCTTATGTCGCCACGGAACTTCTCGATTGACTTGGGCACTACCGGATCCTTGATGGGGTTGTCGGCCGAGAGGATTTTGTCGACACGTACCATCGATGCCAGGCCTTTCTGAATCGAATAGATTGCCTTCGAGAGGTCTTTGGCCGGGTTGATGATCGAGTAGAAGATGACCATGTAGTAGATGAACGATGCCGCGTTGAGCGACGAGACACCGGTCAGAATCAGCGTGCCGCCGAACCATAGCACGATGGCGATGGCGGTGGTGCCTAAGAACTCGCTCATAGGGTGCGCCAGGTTCTGGCGCCGGGCAATGCGGTTCGAGAGGCTGTAGAACACCTGGTTCTCGCAGTGGAACCTGCCGCGCACCTTGGCCTCGGCGTTGAAGGCCTTGATGATGCGCAGACCCCCCAGGCACTCCTCGATGTTCGACATGAGGAGACCCCACTGGTTCTGCTGTTCGAGCGACTTGCGCTTGAGCGCCTTGCCTACCTTTCCCATCACCAGACCGGCTATGGGCAGCAGCACGAGCACGAAAAGCGTGAGCTGCCACGATATGGCTATCATCATGGCCAGGCACACGATGATCATCACCGGATTCTTGAACATCATGTCGAGCGAGGCCATGATGGAGTTCTCGATCTCGGCCACGTCGCCGCTCATGCGGGCCATGACGTCGCCTTTGCGCTCGTTGGTGAAGAATCCGATGGGGAGGGTCACGATCTTGTCGAACACGTGGTTGCGGATGTCGCGCACGATGCCGTTGCGCATCGGCACCACAAAATATGTGGCCAGATAGGTCACACCTGTCTTGAAGGCCGTCATCACCACCAGCAGGGCTGCCAGGCATGCAAGGGCCATTCCCTGGCCGTAGTTGACTATGGCCTCCTGTGTGTAGTAGTAAAAATCGTTGACCGCGACATCTTTCAGCGAGCCGCTGCCCAGGGGCATGTAGGTGTAGACCTGGTCGTTGACCTTGAAAAGCATCTGCAGTATCGGGATGATGACTGCAAACGAAAACAGGGTCAGCACAGCTGCCAGAATGTTGAAGATGATGCTGAGTATGAGATATTTCTTGTACGGAGGCACGAAACGCCTCAATATCTTGAAAAATTCTTTCATTTAACGGTTCTTACGGTGACAGGAGCGTGGAGGCACATGGCGGTTGCGGTGCATCCGTTGGGGCAGTCGCTACATGTAGCGACCCTACGATGAAATACAGAAGATGATGGCACCTGCCTGATACAGACAGGTGCATCCTTGCATCTTCATAACGTTGCGGGGTAACCGCTTATTTTACGAGGGCGCTGACGCGGGCGTCAAAATCTTCGGCGGTCATCAGGCCCACATCTTTGGTGACTGCGCCGTCGGCGGCTACATAGCTTACCTGGGGGATTGATTCAACGCCGTACTGGGCGGCAATCTCGGGGTGCACGTCAACATCGACGGCATAGAAAAGTGCCTGACCGGCATATTTTTTTGCGGCCTCCTCGAAAATCGGGGTGAATTTGCGGCAGGGACCGCACCAGGTGGCGTTGAAGTCGATGATCACCGGTTTGCCCTGGGCCACAGGGAGTGTCTCGCCTTTCTTGAGCTTGATTACGCCATCGGCCGTAACAGGTGCGGCCTGGGTGTTCTCTGTAGCCTCGGGAGCGGCGTTCTCGTCGGCTTTGGCGGTTTCGGTCCTTGACGAGCATGCGGTCGACAGGGCAACGACCACAGCGGCGCCAAGCAGATATTTCAGAATTTTCATAATAGGGTGGTATTTAATTTATTAAAGCATGTCTGGCGGCCGTGTCACCGGTGACGCGGAGTGTCCAGACATGCTTTTTATCTGTTATACGGGCCGGGTGTATCAGATTGCGCCGGCGAGGGCGGCGTTGGTGGCGTGAACAGCCTCGGCGCTGGCCTTGAAGAGGGCTTTCTCGGCGTCGTTGAGGTCGAATTCAACAATCTTCTCGATACCGTTGCGGCCGATGATGGCGGGAACGCCGATGCAGAGGTCGCTTTCGCCATACTCGCCTTCGAGCAGGCACGAGCAAGAGATCAGACGTTTCTGGTCGCCGAGAACGGCGGCTACCATCTGTGCGCTTGCGGCACCGGGAGCATACCAGGCCGATGTGCCCAGCAGTTTGGTCAGGGTTGCACCGCCTACCATGGTGTCGGCAGCTACCTTTTCGAGCTGTTCGGCGGGGATGAGGGTCGATGCGGGGATGCCGCGGTAAGCAGCATAGCGTGTCAGAGGAATCATGGTCTTGTCGCCGTGGCCGCCGATCACGATACCCTCGACCTCGGTGGCGTTGGCGTTGAGAGCCAGCGAGAGGAAGTATTTGAAACGGGCCGAGTCAAGAGCGCCGCCCATGCCGATGATGCGGTTCTTGGGCAGACCCGAAATCTTGTGGATCAGATATGTCATGGTGTCCATCGGGTTAGCCACGCAGATGATGATGGCGTTGGGCGAGTGGGCAAGCACGCTTTCGGTCACTGATTTCACGATCTTGGCATTGACGCCGATGAGCTCCTCGCGGGTCATGCCGGGCTTGCGGGGTACGCCCGAGGTGATCACAACCACGTCAGAGTTGGCGGTCTTGGCATAATCGTTGGTCACGCCGGTCAGGCGGCTCTGCAGACCCAGGATGTTGGCGGTCTGCATGATGTCCATGGCCTTGCCTTCTGAAACGCCCTCTTTGATGTCGATCAGGACAACTTCGTCGGCTACTTGTGTAGTTACCAGTACATTGGCTGTTGTGGCGCCCACATTGCCGGCGCCTACGACTGTTACTTTTGACATATCGGTTGTTAGTGTTTAAAGATTAACTATGCAAATATAATACTTTCTGTCGAGACTTACTTATTATTAACCAATATTTTGCTTGCAGTGCGATAATTGCATAGCTGAAAACGCTTGCGCGCACGGCCCGGGTGGGGTCGTGCGCGCTGTAGGGTGGGGCGGGGCAGGCGTTATTCCTGGTTTACCCGGTTCTTGGCTTTGGTTTTCTGTTTGGAGGCAGAGGCTTTGTCGAGGTCTTTCTCCTCCTTGAGGTCTATTTCCTGGCGGTTCTCGTCGAGAACGCGGTACTGCAGGTAGGCCAGTTCTTCGGAGGGGAGGATCTTGAATTTTCCGCCGAGTCCCATGCGCCAGCGGCGGTACATCGAGATGAGTCCTTTCTTGAGGTAGGCGTCGACAAACGGGTGCACGTACATGATGAAGTTGCGGGCCTTAAGGTCGTTGACCAGATAGGTGAGCTTGTCGTGAAGTGTGTCGGTGAACAGCAGCGAGGGCTGTATCTCCCCTTTGCCGTAGCATGAGGGGCATGCCTCGGTGGTGACGATGTCAAGGGCCGGACGCACGCGCTGGCGCGTGATCTGCATGAGACCGAATTTGCTCAGGGGCAGGATGTTGTGCCGTGCGCGGTCATTTGCCATGATCTCGCGCATGTGGTCGTAGAGGGCCTGGCGGTGTTCGGGCTTGTTCATGTCGATGAAGTCGACGACGATGATGCCCCCCATGTCGCGCAGGCGCAGCTGGCGCGCTATCTCGTCGGCGGCGCGCAGGTTTACCTCAAGGGCGTTGTTCTCCTGGTCGGTGCCGGCCTTGGTGCGGTTGCCCGAGTTTACGTCGATGACGTGCAGTGCCTCGGTGTGCTCGATGATGATGTAGGCGCCGGATTTGAAGGAGACCGTCTTGCCGAACGACGATTTGATCTGCCGGGTGATGTTGAAATGGTCGAATATAGGTTCCTCTTTCTTGTAGAGCTTTACGATATCGCTCTTGTCTGGCGCTATGAGTTCGACATATTTCTTTATCTGTGCCAGGGTGTCGGGGTCATTGCAATATACGGCCTCGAACTCGGGCGAGAAAATGTCGCGCAACACGCCTACCACACGGTTCTCCTCCTCGAAGATGAGCGAGGGCACGGGGGCTGTGCGCGCTTTGGCGATGGTGTCGTCCCAATATTTCAACAGTGTCTTGAGCTCGTGGTTGAGTTCGGCTACAGACTTACCTTCGGCCGACGTGCGTATGATCACGCCGAAGTTTTTGGGCTTGATTGACTCGACCAGATGGCGCAGGCGCAGTTTCTCGCCGGTGGTGCGTATCTTCTGCGAGATCGAGATCTTGTCGCTGAAGGGGATGAGCACCATGTAACGGCCGGTGAACGAGATTTCTGTCGTGAGTCGGGGGCCTTTTGTCGAGATGGGTTCCTTGACAATCTGCACCAGCAGTTCCTGACCCTGTGTGAGCTGGTCGGGGATGGTGCCGTGCTTGTCGATGTCGGGTTGCAGTTTTATCTTGGAAAGCAGGGGTACGGACGTCTTCTTGTCGTCGAGCACCTCTTTCAGGAACTGCGAGTAGGTTGAAAACCTGGGGCCAAGATCCTGATAGTGCAGGAAAGCGTCTTTTTCGTAGCCGACGTTGACAAACGCCGCGTTAAGGCCGGGCATGAGTTTCTTGACCTTTGCGGCGTATATGTCGCCGACGGCGTATGCCACCGTGCGGCTCTCTTTCTGCAGAGAGACCAGGCGACCGTCTTCCAGCAGGGCTATCGAGACCTCCTGGGGCTGAACGTCAACGATTAATTCGCTTTTCATGTGTTTCAGGATTGATAAAAAACCGTGACACCGACGCCGTGGCCCACCGTCAGGGGGGTGGTGCCGGCGCCGGCGTCATATATCTTGAAGAATCTGACCGGAAATGTCAGTCCGGTTTATTTCTTCTTGTGACGGTTTTTGCGCAGACGTTTTTTACGCTTGTGGGTGGCCATTTTGTGGCCTTTTCTTTTCTTTCCGCTGGGCATAGTAAGAAAATTTGATATGGTTGGTGAAAATGGGAATTAGCCTTTGATATCCTCCATGAAGCACTTTGCGGGCTTGAAAGCGGGGATGTTGTGCTCGGGGATGATGATGGTTGTATTCTTAGAGATGTTGCGGGCAGTTTTCTGCGAGCGGGTCTTGATGATGAAGCTGCCGAAACCACGCAGGTAGACGGGTTCGCCGTTGGCCAGAGAGTCTTTAACGACTTCCATGAACTTCTCGATGGTTTCGAGCACGGCGGCTTTTTCGATGCCGGTGGTTTTTGAAATCTCGTTTACGATTTCTGCTTTTGTCATAGCTGGTAGTTGCTGTTAATATTTCTTTGTTGTATTATTTATGCGAAACTATCTGTTTTACAGCAAAATAACGCCCGCTTTCGAGATGCGGGCTAAATTGCAGTTGCAAATATCGCACTTTTTTTTGAATCGAGCGCTATAAAGTGGTCAAAAAAGCACAAATTTTTTAAACCAATGCTCTATCAGTGGCCTGTTTACGTGGGCCGGCGCCGTTGTTTTCGATGCGTCGCAACGCGGCCACGGCGCGTATCGTCACTGGCAGGATGATGATTTCGTAGAGCGTTTTCAGCAGGGTCTGTGTCACCATCAGCGACACGATCACACGCCACGGCAGCACGCCCCCGAACGCGCAGGGGAAAAACACCAGCGAGTCGACCCCCTCGCCCCACAGGGTCGACATTATGGCGCGTGCCGAAAAGCTGCGGTAACCCAGTACCTTGTCGGCGGGAGCGGCGGCTTTCATTCGCGCCATCACGTAGGCGTTGACTAGCGAGCCGCACACGAAGGCGGCGAAACTGGCGGCCATGATGCGCGGTACACCGCCGTAGACGGCCTCCATGGCCTGCTGCGACTGCCAGTCGGCGCCTCCGGGCAACACGATGGCCAGGTTTAGGAACAGCGCCACCATCAGGCTCATGGCGAATCCGAGCCATATCACCAGCCGTGCGCGCGCGAAACCGTAGATTTCGGTTACGCAGTCGTTGATGATATACGACAGCGGGAATACAGCCATGCCTGCCGTGACGGTGAATCCGGCGGGAAGGTCGATGGTCTTGATCTCGATAAGATTGGCTATGATGATGCATGTCACGAACAGCACTGCGAGCATCATCAGCGGCACCGATACCTGTTGCCGCAAAAGTGGAGCGGCGCCCTGCGCCGCCTTCTCATTAAGGTTCTGCATGTCTCTTGTTTTGATAAAGGAGGTGTTCAAGCACTCCTGAAAGATTACTTTTTACAATATTTATATTATATGTGTGGGGCGCATTTGGGCCCGGAAACCTCTCGGTGCCGCATCTCATTGTAGGGTCGCTACACAATGCTATTAACTTAAGGCGCAGTGGCGTCCGAAGGACGCC